>DATKTF010000310.1:0-4678 GCA_035531255.1 Cellulomonadaceae bacterium | reverse complement strand
GCCCCTGACCCTGCTGACCCCGCGGCAGAGCAAGGGCCTGGAGTTCGACGTCGTCGTCCTGGTCGAGCCGGCGCACGTCCTCGCGGCCGGTGCCGGCGACCTCTACGTCGCCATGACGCGACCCACCCAGCAGCTCCGGGTCGTGCACGCCTCGCCGCTGCCCGACGGTCTCGTGGTCGGCGGCTGACCGGCGGGCCTCACGAGTCGGCGCACGCGATCTGACCGATCAGCGCCAGTCCCTCCCGGTCACCGGGCCCGAGCTCGGTCACCGCTCCGGTGCGTGGCGCCATCAGCTCGGTCGGGTCGTCGACGTGGTCGAGGCCGACGACGTGCGCGGTCTCGTGCGTGATCACCGCCCGGGCGCGCGCGTAGCCGCCGGGTCGGCCCAGGATCGTCGTGAGGTCCGGGGCATCGAGCAGGACGCGCCCGGCCGCGAGGAACGAGCGGTCCCCCCGAGGCGCCGGGACCACGTTCGAGCCTCCGACCCCGACCACGTCGCCCGCGAGCTCGGGTGAGGCGACCGCGTCCGACCAGGCGAAGAGCACGGGCGCCCACCCGCTGCCGTACCGAGGCTGGATGGGCGACCGGTCCTCGACCAGAGGTTCGTCGGTCGTCCCGAGCGACTCGAAGGACAGCCCCGTCGCTGCCTGGATGGACGCGACGGCGTCGGCGATCAGGCGGTCGGACTCCGGGGGCGCTCCGACCGGCCTCGTGACGTACCGGATCGGGACGCACGGGTCGTAGCCGACGGGCACGCCGTCGGAACCGGTGTGCTCGAACGCGTGGGCGCCCGTCGTCGTGACCGGGACCGCCGGGAGCAGGCGCTGTCCGTCCGCCGAGCCCGCCGGAACCACCGTCACGCGCCCGTCGATCCACAGGATGTTCCGAGGCCCGCCGATGTCGAACAGCGCAGTCAGCACCCCGGTGGACCACAGCAGACCGACCACGGAGAGCGCGAGCAGGGCCAGCAGGACCGGGTTCACGTGCGCGGGGCGGCGCTCCCGCCGACGAGGAACGCTCGCCGCCACCGGACCCTCCGGCTGCCGCCCGGCACGCGCGTCGACCAGGCGCCGGTGCCGCGACGACCTCATCACCGGACCAGTGTGACAGCGGGGCCCACCGGCAGCGCTCCGTCCGAGGGACGGGACTCACTTGGGACCTGGCCCGATGCGGGAGCACGATAGGGGCGTGCTACGCGCCCTCCTTCTCGAGAACCTCCATCCGCTCGCCACCGAGATCCTGACCGCTCAGGGGATCGAGGTGATCAACCGCACCGGCGCGCTCGACGAGAACGAGCTGATATCCGCACTCGACGGGGTGCACCTCCTCGGCATCAGGTCCAAGACCCAGGTCACCGCACGAGTGCTCGAGCACGCTCCCGACCTGATCGGTCTCGGGGCGTTCTGCATCGGCACCAACCAGATCGACCTCGGGACCGCGGCGCGGCGGGGCGTCGCGACGTTCAACGCACCGTTCTCGAACACCCGGTCGGTCGTGGAGATCGCGCTTGCCGACATCATCTCGTTGACCCGACGACTGACGGTCTTCGACCGCGAGATGCACGAGGGGATCTGGAACAAGTCGGCCACCGGGGCGCACGAGGTCCGGGGCAGGACCCTCGGCATCATCGGCTACGGCAACATCGGCACCCAGCTCTCGGTCCTCGCCGAGAACCTCGGGATGTCCGTCGTCTTCTACGACACCTCCGAGAAGCTGGCGCTCGGCAACGCCCGACGCCTGGGTTCGATGGACGAGCTGCTCGACGTCGCCGACATCGTGACCCTGCACGTCGACGGGCGCAGCGGCAATGCCGGTCTCTTCGGCGCGGACCAGTTCGCGCGGATGCGACCGGGGTCGATCTTCCTGAACCTCTCCCGCGGGTTCGTGGTCGACTACGCAGGTCTCCGCGACGCGATCCTGTCGGGCCACGTCACCGGCGCGGCCGTCGACGTCTTCCCGGTCGAGCCCAAGCGCAAGGGCGACCCGTTCGAGTCGGAGCTGCGCGGGCTGCCGAACGTCATCCTCACGCCGCACACCGGTGGCTCGACCGAGGAGGCGCAGGAGGCGATCGGGCGCTTCGTCGCGACCAAGCTGCGGGACTACCTGACGACCGGGTCGACGACGCTCAGTGTCAACCTGCCGAACCTCGCGCTCGAGCAGGCGTCCGGCGCGCATCGCCTCGCGTTCCTGCACCACAACACCCCCGGCGTCCTCGCCGCGGTGAACGCGATGCTGGCGGATCACGACGTCAACATCGAGGGCCAGCTGCTCGCCACCCGTGGCGAGATCGGCTACGTGGTCACGGACGCCGACTCCGGGCTGGACCCCGCGGTCGCGCAGTCGGTTGCGGAGGCGCTGACCGGCCACCCGCAGTCGATCCGCCTGCGCGTCCTGTCCTGACGCATCACGCCTCGTCCACCGGGGCGACCGACGCCCCGGTGAACGGCCCGCACCCTCAGGCCGAGCCCGCGCGGCGTCGGAACGTGCGCTGCGACGGACCAGTCGTCTCGGAGCCGTGAACGTTGCCCGTGTTGCGCTGACCGTCGCCGGTCCGGTGCGCGGCCGCGTTCTTGCGGTCCAGCGCCTCCCGGAACTTCGCCTTGGCGTCCAGAGCGGGCGCCGTCTCGGCGTGCTCGTCGTCCTGCTGCGCCATGGTGATGCCTCCTGATCGGTACCCGACGGCCGAAGATCGACGGCCTCGGCACTAGCCTGACGATTCACGCTCGTCGACGCCAATCCATATCACCGCGACGACCCGGGTCGCGTCTGACCGTGTGGACCCTTGTCAGGCGAGCAGGAGAGCCCGGAGCTCGTCAACGGTCTCGACGACGTGGTCCGCACCCGCCGCCTCGAGCTCGCCGTCGGCGGCGAAACCCCAGCCGACCCCGATCGCGACGAGCCCGTTCTCGTGGGCGCCCTCGATGTCGTGACGTCGGTCGCCGACCATGACCGCTCGCGCGCGATCCGTGACGCCGACGCGATCGAGCACGTCCGCCACGACCTCACCCTTGGTCGTCGTCACCGGGTGGCGGATACCGCCGATCACGGCGAAGTGCGCGTCGAGCCCGAAGTGCACGAGTGTCTCGACGCCCTGGCTCTCCGGCTTCGCCGTCGCGAGCGCGAGCGTCGCACCCGCCTCGACGAGGGTCGCCAGGAGCGCCTCGATCCCCGGGATGAGCACTGCCTGGTACAGGCCGACGGCGGTGTGCCGCTCCCGGTAGGCCGCCACCACGGCGTCGACCTCCGACGGGGGTACCCCGAGCCGGTCGAGGTTGTCGGCGATCCCGGGGCCGATGACCCACGAGAGGTCGACGTCGTCCGGCACCGGACGCCCTGTCCGGGCGAGCGCGTACCGGTACGAGCCCGTGATCCCGACGAACGGGTTGGTCACGGTGCCGTCGAGGTCGAGCACGATGTGGTCGTAGCGCACCGGATGAACCTATCTCCCACTCGGCCCGACGGTCGCCGCGCGCCGTCGGCGGCCGGCCGCCACACTGCCGCACGGCTGGCGTACCGTCGTTCCATGCATGTCGCGGCACCCGACCGGTACGACTCGATGCCGTACAGGCGCGCCGGTCGGAGCGGTCTGAGTCTTCCGACGATCTCCCTCGGTCTCTGGCAGAACTTCGGTGAGCGCGACCCGTTCGGCCGTCAGCGCGAGATCCTGCTGCACGCCTTCGACCGCGGGATCACGCACCTGGACCTGGCGAACAACTACGGCCCACCGGCCGGGTCGGCCGAGACGTCGCTCGGTCGGGTGCTCGCCGAGGACCTGCATCCCTACCGGGAAGAGCTCGTCATCTCGACCAAGGCCGGCTATCGGCAGTGGCCCGGTCCGTACGGCGAGGGTGGATCGCGGGCCTACCTCCTGCGGTCTCTCGACCAGTCGTTGCGCCGGCTGGGTCTTGATCACGTGGACGTCTTCTACAGCCACCGGTACGACCCGGGCACCCCGCTCCACGAGACGCTCGGCGCCCTCAAGACGGCGGTCGACTCGGGCCGAGCGATCCACGCGGGAATCTCGTCCTACTCCGCCCGGAGGACCGCCGAGGCCCTCGAGGTCGCCGCCGACCTCGGCCTCACGCTCACGCTGAACCAGCCCTCGTACTCGATGCTCAACCGTTGGATCGAACGTCCCGACGCGAGCGGACGGTCGCTCCTCGACGTCGTCGGCGCGGCCGGCCTCGGCACGATCGTGTTCTCGCCACTGGCCCAGGGCATGCTCACCGGGAGGTATCTCCACGGGGTTCCCGAGGGTTCTCGGGCGACCCGGGGCGGCCCGCTGCAGCCGGGGTTCCTGAGTCCCGAGAACCTCGGGCACATCCGTGCGCTCGACGCGATCGCGCGGCGTCGTGGGCAGTCGCTCGCTCAGCTCGCCCTCGCCTGGGCGCTGCGTGACACGCGCATCACGGCCGTGCTCCTCGGCGCGAGCAGTCCTGCCCAGCTCGACGAGAACCTGTCGGCTCTGGACCACCTCGACCTCTCGGCGCAGGAGCTGGCCGAGATCGACGACCATGCGGTCGATGCCGGGATCAACATCTGGGCGCCCCGATCCAGCGACCTGTGAACCCCGTCGTCGGGGCGTGCGCGAGGCGCGACGTCGATCACCGAGCGGTGGGCGCGACGGCGTGGCGACAGGTTACCGTCTGGTAACTTACGGTCCCGTAGGTTAGGCTGG
>DATKTF010000309.1:0-5154 GCA_035531255.1 Cellulomonadaceae bacterium | reverse complement strand
CGCTGAGGCAGTAGGTCACGATCGCGGACCTGGCGTAGGGAGGCCGGTCACGGTCGCAGCATGCCGGTCCTGAGAAGGCGAGCACGTTCCCCTGAGAAGATGGGTCGTGCCCTCCCCCTCCGTTCCGCCACGCCGGCGCCTCGTCGATCTCGTCCCGACGGACCCGAACGACGCCGACGCGCTGTACGAGGCGTTCACCACCTGGGCGACGGGAACGGGCCTCAGCCTGTACCCGCACCAGCAGGAGGCGCTCCTCGAGCTCGTGACCGGCGCGCACGTGATCCTCTCGACACCGACAGGTTCAGGGAAGTCGCTCGTCGCGACGGCGGCACACTTCATCGCGCTCGCGCAGGGTCGGCGCACGTTCTACACCGCACCGCTCAAAGCGCTGGTCAGCGAGAAGTTCTTCGCCCTCGTCGCCGAGTTCGGCTCCGCGCGCGTCGGGATGCTGACCGGCGACTCGGCCGTGAACCCCGGTGCCCCGATCATCTGCTGCACGGCCGAGATCCTGGCGAACATGGCCCTGCGAACGGGCGCCGACACCGACGTCGGCCAGGTCGTGATGGACGAGTTCCACTTCTACGCCGACCCGCAACGGGGGTGGGCGTGGCAGGTGCCGCTGCTCGAGCTCCCGCGCACGCAGTTCCTGCTGATGTCCGCGACCCTCGGCGACGTCGGCTTCTTCGCGGAGGACCTCACGCGGCGGACCGGTCAACCGGTCGCGGTCGTGACGACGGTCGAGCGGCCCGTCCCCCTCACGTTCACGTACGCGATCGAGCCGCTGCACGAGCTGCTCGACGAGCTCGTGCAGACGCACCGCGCGCCGGTGTACGTCGTGCACTTCACGCAGGCCGCGGCGGTGGAGCGCGCCCAGTCGCTGCTCAGCACGCCGCTCGCCTCGCGTGCCGAGCGCGACCTCATCGCTGCCGAGCTCGGCGACTTCCGCTTCACGTCCGGGTTCGGTCGCACCCTCTCCAAGCTCCTCCGGCACGGGATCGGGGTGCATCACGCCGGCATGCTCCCGCGCTACCGCCGCGTCGTCGAGCGCCTGACCCAGAAGGGCCTCCTCAAGGTCGTCTGCGGGACCGACACGCTCGGCGTCGGCATCAACGTGCCGATCCGTACCGTCGTCCTCACCTCGGTGGTGAAATTCGACGGCGAGCGCATGCGACACCTCTCGGCGCGCGAGTTCCACCAGATCGCCGGGCGGGCCGGGCGCGCCGGGTTCGACACCGTCGGCGACGTGATCGTGCTGGCACCCGAGCACGTGATCGAGAACCGCAAGCTGCTGCTGCGTGCCGGCGACGACCCGAAGAAGATCAAGAAGATCGTCCGCAAGAAGGCGCCCGAGGGCATGGTCAACTGGACCGACAAGACCTTCGAGCGTCTGCGCGACGCCCCACCCGAGCCGCTGACCTCGAGCTTCTCGGTCAGTCACGCGATGGTGCTCAACGTGCTGGCCCGTGACGGTGACCCGATCGAGGCGATGCGGCACCTGCTCACGGAGAACCACGAGCCCGAGGCGGCGCGCGGCAGGCACGTGCGTCAGGCCGTCGCCGTGTACCGGTCCCTGCGGGCCGCCGGCGTGGTCGAGCGGGTCCCTCGCCCCGACGGCGAGGGACGCACCGTCCGGCTCACGGTCGACGTCCCCGCGAACTTCGCCCTCAACCAGCCGCTCTCGCCGTTCGCCTTTGCCGCGCTCGACCTGCTGGACCGGGATGCTCCCACGTACGCCCTCGACGTCGTCTCCGTGATCGAGTCCACTCTCGACGACCCCCGTCAGGTGCTATCCGCGCAGCAGTACAAGGCGCGTGGCGAGGCCGTCGCCGCGATGAAGGCCGAGGGGTACGACTACGACGAGCGGATGGCCGCCCTCGAGGACGTCGCCTACCCGAAGCCACTGGCGGATCTGCTCGAAGCCGGCTTCACGGCCTACCGACAGACGAATCCGTGGGTCGCGGACCACGTGCTGTCCCCCAAGTCGGTCGTGCGTGACATGACCGAACGGGCGATGACCTTTCCCGAGTACGTGTCCTTCTACGGGCTCGACCGGACCGAGGGCGTGCTGCTCCGCTACCTGGCCGACGCGTACCGCGCGCTACGCCAGAGTGTGACCGAGGAGGCCAGGACCGAGGAGCTCGCGGATCTGGTCGAATGGCTCGGGGAGCTCGTCCGACGCACCGATTCGAGCCTTCTCGACGAGTGGGAGCGTCTCGCGAACCCGGTGCTCGACGAGGACGGGGAGCTCGTGACCGGTCATGACGCGGACGACGCCCCGAAGCCGATCACGACCAACGTACGCGCGTTCCGTGCGCTGGTGAGGAACGCCCTGTTCCGCCGCGTCGAGCTTGCCGCACGTGAGCGCTGGGACGCTCTCGGCGCCCTCGACGCGGCGTCCGGATGGGACTCCGAGGCCTGGGAGACCGCCCTCGCGCCCTACTACGACGAGCACGCCGACATCGGCACGGGAGCCGACGCCCGCGGTCCGGGACTGCTGGTGCTCACGATGCACCGGGATCGCTGGGAGGTGCGCCAGCTGCTGGACGACCCGGCCGGCGATCACGACTGGCGGATAGACGCGGTCGTCGACCTCACGGCCTCCGACGCCGCGGGCGACGTCGTGCTCCGGGTCGTCGCGGTCGGTCGGCTCTAGGCTGGGAGCGTGAGCAAGGCGAAGCACACCCCGACCGGTACCCCGGCCCTGGTGGCCCTCGACTCCGCGGGTGTCACGCACGTCGCGCACGCGTACGAGCACGACCCGGGCAACGACGTCGGGTACGGGCTCGAGGCGGCCCAGGTCCTGGAGGTGTCGCCGGATCGCGTGTTCAAGACCCTCATGACCACGGTCGACGGTGAGCTGACCGTGGCGGTCGTCCCGGTCACAGGGATGCTCGACCTCAAGGCCCTGGCCTCCGCGGTGGGCGGCAAGAGGGCTGCGATGGCCGACAAGGCCGCCGCCGAGCGCGCGACCGGCTACGTCGTCGGCGGGATCTCCCCGCTCGGGCAGCGGACCGCGCACCCGACCGTGCTCGACGAGACGGTCGAGCTGTTCGACACGGTCTTCGTCTCGGGCGGGCGCCGCGGGCTGGACGTCGAGCTGAGCCCCGCCGACCTCATCCGGCTCACCGACGCGGTCGTCGCGCCGATAGCCCGGGACTGAACGGCGTGGTCGACATCGACGCAGCTCGCGGGATCGCCGATCGGCTCGCCGCGGTCAGGGTCCGCGTGGCCGAGTCCGCCCGGGCGGCCGGTCGCGACCCGGGCTCCGTCCGCGTCCTGCTCGCGACGAAGACCCAACCGCTCGATCTCGTCCGCGCGGCGATCCTCGCCGGGGGGACGCTCATCGGCGAGAACCGGGTCCAGGAGCTCGTCGACAAGGGTCCGGGCCTCACGGACCTCTCCTGCGACGTGCACCTGATCGGGCACCTGCAGTCGAACAAGGTCAACCAGGTCCTGCCCTGGGCGACCTGCGTGCAGACGGTCGACTCCGTCGATCTCGCCCGACGTCTTGCGGCCCGGGCGACCGACGCAGGGCGGGTGCTCGACGTCATGGTCCAGGTGAACGTCTCGGGCGAGGCGAGCAAGTTCGGTGTGCCGCCCGAGTCCTCTCGTGACCTCGTCGCCCGCATCGCCGCGCTGCCGGGTCTGCACCTGTGCGGCTTCATGACGGTCGGGGCGAGATCGCCCGACGCGCACGTCATCCGGTCCGGGTACGCGCGACTCCGCGACATCCGGGACGCGACCGTCGGATCGGCCACCGCCGGCACCGCCGACGCCGTCGAGCTGTCGATGGGCATGAGTGAGGACCTCGAGCTCGCGATCGCGGAGGGGTCGACCATGGTGCGGGTCGGTACCGCCGTGTTCGGCGCCCGGCCGACCCCCTGACGACTGGTCCCTGCCCTCATTCCCGTGCCGACGGCGAGACCGGACGGATGAGGCCTCCGGCGAAGACGCTGGCACTGCCGTCGGCACGGTCCGCGTCGACGGGTCCGTGTCGACGACCGTGTCGTCAGGGTCGGAACGCCGTTGCAGGGTCCGTCAGCCGCACGCCGCAGCCGGGGCCTGGATGCCGGTCGTGAGCGCGAAGTCGCTGCTCGGCGTGGGATCCGGAGTCGTCACCGGCGTCGCGGGGGTCGATCCGCCGGCAGGTGTGCCGGCCGACGTCGCCGTGGTGCCGGTCGGTGCAGGAGCAGCGGGGGCGTCCGCGAGCGACTGGTCGTTGCGGAGCTTGCTCCACAGCTCGGTGGCCTTCGACGTCCACTGCACGCGGTTGGGATCGCTCGGGGCCGGGCCGACCGGCACGGTGACGAACTGCACCTGGGACGGAGTCAGGTGTCGCAGGTTCCACGCGAGCCCGACGAGGTTCTTGATGTCGGCCAGGCTCGTCGACGTCGTCAATGACTTCGTCGCCGCGTCGAGGAACTGGGTGATCGACACCGGGCTCGACAGCACCGCGGAGGACGTGACCTTGCGGACGAGCGCGCCGACGAAGGACTTCTGCCGCTCGATCCGCTCCAGGTCGGACCCGTCGGTGCCCTTGACGTGCCGCGCACGCACGTAGTCGAGCGCCTGCGGCCCCGTCAGGTCATGCCAGCCGGCCGAGAGGTTGAGGTTCGTGTAGACACCGTCGACGAGGGGCTTCGGCACGCACACGCGCACCCCGCCGATCGCGGTCACCATCTGCTGGAAGCCCTCGAAGTCGACGAGGGCGAAGTCGTCGATCGTCAGACCCGTCATGGTCTGGATCGTCGACATCGTGCACGCTGCGGCGAGTCCGGTGTCTCCTGTCGACGCGCCGATGCTGAAGGCCGAGTTGAACATCACGTGCGTCTGCGGCTTCGACATCTTCCCCGTAGGGCTGTAGTCGAGGTGACACGCCGGGATGTTCACCAACGAGTCGCGCGGGATCGAGACGACCTCGACCCGGCTGCGGTCGGCGGAGATGTGGATGACCATCGTGGTGTCGGACCGCTGCCCAGGATCTGCCCCGCCGATCGTGGCGTTCGCGCCCGACCGGGAGTCCGACCCGATCGCGACGATGTTGAGCGCTCTGCCGGCGTTCGGGTCGATCGCCGTGGGCGCGTCCGTCGCCCCCACCGACGGTGGAGCGACGAGGCCGTTGAGGCTGCCGACCGTCGTGATGTTCCCGTGGAG
>DATKTF010000308.1:0-4763 GCA_035531255.1 Cellulomonadaceae bacterium | reverse complement strand
CGCCGGCACCGCACCGGTCCCGCGCGCCAGGTCGACGACGTCGACCCCGGCGTCCGCGAGCTCCGCCGCCACGAGGTCGGCGACCGGCCCGGACCCGATCGCGGTGAGGAGGCGCGCCGTCGCCCCCACCGCCACCGCCGTGGCCGCCGCGTTCGCCGCCGGTCCGCCGAACGTCAGCGTGAGGGACCGGGCCACCGTCTTCTCGTTCGACGCGGGGACCGCGTCCACCTCCTGGAGGACGTCCAGGGTCGTGAGCCCGCAGCAGAGCACGACGCACGACGCGGCTCGAGCACCGGGCTCGTGCCCGCCCGCCGCCCGGTCGAGGCGCTCGGGCGTCGGACCAGGTGCGCGCGGACGTTCCATGGGCCGATCATGGCCGACCCCACGACGTCGCGTCACCCGCAGCTCGGAGCAGTGCAGATGCGCGTGCGGTCCCGGTGCGGCGATGCCGGCGCGATCCGCCATCCGCGGTTGCGGTCGCGGTCAGCCCACCCGGACGAGCAGCACGGCCCACCGGGTGTCGAGCGCGCGCCCCCCGAGGTCGACGGCCGAGCGCAGCAGCGCGCCTCCCCCGACCACCCCGACGCCGAGGGTGACCCAGCCCGCCGTCGGGCTCCACCACCATGCGAGGACGAACCCGATCAGCACGGGCAGGGCGAGGACCGTCGTCGCCACCGACGAGACCAGCTGCGCCGCCATGCTCGCGCCGATCCCCCCGGTCTCCGCCGCGAACGGGCTCGCACCGGCCCGTGGAGCCGGGTACGCGAGCAGGACGCTCGCGACGGCGGACACGCCCAGCCCCACCGTGAGCAGACCCAGACCCGCACCGAGGCTCGCCGGCAGCAGGTCCCAGCGGTCGGCGACCGCCGACCCCGCGACCGACCCGCCGACGACGACCGGGACCGCCCACACGAGCGTGCCGCGCGCACGGCCGCGACGGTCGTCGATGCCCCGCATGCCGGACGTCACGTGCATCCACAGGGCGCTGCCGTCGAAGGCGGTGTCGTTGTGGCGCCCCCAGCCCAGCGTCGCACCCAGCATGGGGCCGAGGACGATCACCGCACCGCGTTCCGCGATCGCGACGAGCCCGCTGATCAGCACCGGGAGCACGAGTCCGGCCGCGAGGGCCGAGAGGTAGCGCCCGTCGGTGGCCCAGTACCGACGCGCGCGTGCGGCGACGGCGGCCGCCGCCACCCGCGAGACGTCCCGCGGTGACCGGTCGAGGACCAGGTCGTCGCGTCGTCGTGAGGGACCGGCCCGGACGACCGGGCGGGTGAGCACGCCGCGAAGCAGCCGCTGCCAGACGAGCACCAGAGCTGACACCCACACCAGCGCGAGGACGAGTCGTTCGGCCGCACCGGGGAGGTCGCCCGATGCGGCAGCTCCCGGCGCGGCCCAGGTGAGCGCGAGCGGGGACCACCCGAGGACACGGCTCAGCGCGGGCACGGACTCGAGCGCGGCGCTCATCCCCAGCGACCCGATCACCCCCACCATGAGCGCGACCGACCCGAGGACGACGATCACCACGGCGGCGGCGAGCCGACGCCCCCCACGTGTGCCCATCACGCGGGTCGCCGCCAGTGTGGAGACCCGCGCCGACAGCAGGCAGGTCACCCACGACACCGGCGCGACGACGGCCGCCACGATCATCACCCGTGGGCCCGTACCCGCCCACGCGATCACGCTCAGGAGGCACACGGCAGCGGCGAACGCCGCGGGAACGGAGATCGCGCTCGCGACACCGAGTGCGGGGACCAGTCGGCGCACCGGGACCGCGAACGTCGCGAACCTCACCGGGTCGAGGGAGTCGTCCGTCCCGAACACGAGGACGGGGATGACGACCCACCCGAGCACGAGGAGCGTGCCGACGACGACGAGGATCTCGGGGCGCGCGGCGTCGCCCGGCCCGGCGAGCCACCATGCGCCGACGAGCAGCGAGGGCATCGTCCCGAGTGCCCACAGGATGCCGAGGAGCAGCACGACGAGCCGCCACGGGTCACGACGCAGCGAGTGCCGCAGCAGCGTCAGCTTCAGGCGGACGACGGTCGCAACCACGACAGCTCCTGCTCGGGACCGGGACCGCCGAGCAGTCCCAGGAACCGGGTCTCGAGGTCCTGACCGGCTCGGACGTCGTCGAGGGTCCCGACGGCGAGCACCCGTCCGCCCGCGATCACCGCGACGTGGTCGCACATCCTCTCGACGAGGGCCATGACGTGGCTCGAGAGCACGACGGTCCCGCCCGCCTCCACGAACCGGGCGAGGATCGTGCGGATCGCCCCGGCGGAGACCGGGTCGACCGCCTCGAACGGCTCGTCCAGGACGAGGAGCCGCGGCGCGTGCACGAGCGCGCACGCCAGCGCCACCTTCTTGGTCATGCCCGCCGAGTAGTCGGCGACGAGCACGCCGGGAGCCGTCGCGAGGTCGAGCGCCGCGAGCAGGTCGTCCCGTCGTCCCCGGACCACCTCCGGGTCCATCCCCCGCAGCAGACCGGCGTAGGAGATCAGCTCCGCGCCGGTCAGCCGGTCGAAGGTGCGCAGCCCGTCCGGCAGCACGCCGATGAGCCGTTTGGCGCGGTCGGGCTGCGCCCACAGGTCGACGCCGTGCACGCGGACGGACCCGGCGTCCGGGACGAGGAGCCCCGTCACCATCGAGAGGGTCGTGGTCTTGCCCGCGCCGTTCGGACCGACGAGACCGAACATCGACCCCGCCGGGATGTCGAGGTCGAGCCCGTCGACGGCGACCGTGCTGCCGAACGCCTTGCGCAGCCCGCGCACCTCGAGCGCGCCTGGTCCCGCCGAGGTCCCCACCGGCGCAGCGTACCCAGGTGCGCCTCCGCGCGGACCGAGGTCCGCCCCCGTCCCGGCCGCGGGGGCAATACGGTGGTCCTGAACGACAGCCGCGAGAAGGAGCACCGTGCCCACCACACCGATCGACGCCACGACCACCGCCGCCTGGGCGGCCCTCACGAGCCACCGGGACGCACTCGAGCCGGACCTGCGGTCGTGGTTCGCGACCGACCCGGAACGCGCCACCCGCTTGTCCCGCACCGTCGGTGACCTGCACGTCGACCTGTCGAAGAACCTCGTCTCCGACGAGACCCTCGCGCTGCTCGTCGACCTGGCCGAGGCCGTCGGTCTCGCCGACCGCATCGACGCGATGTTCTCGGGCAGCCACATCAACGTGACCGAGGACCGCGCGGTGCTGCACACGGCTCTCCGTCGTCCTCGTGGCTCGACTCCGGCGTTGGTGGTGGACCGGCAGCAGGTCGACGTCGACGTCCAGGCCGAGCTCGACAAGGTCTCCGCGTTCGCTGAGAAGGTCCGCTCCGGCGCGTGGACGGGCGTCACCGGCGCGCGGGTCGCGACCGTCGTCAACATCGGCATCGGCGGCTCCGACCTCGGTCCCGTCATGGCGTACGAGGCTCTCAAGCCCTACGTCGCGGACGGTCTCGAGGTGCGGTTCGTCTCCAACATCGACCCGACCGACGTCGCCCAGACCTGCCAGGGCCTCGACCCGGCGACGACGCTGTTCATCGTCGCGTCGAAGACGTTCGGCACGTTGGAGACGCTCACGAACGCCCGTCTCGCCCGCGCCTGGCTCTGGGACGGTCTCCTCGCCTCCGGCGCGATCGAGGACACCGACGAGGCGCGCACGCACGCCGTCTCACGACACTTCGTCGCCGTGTCGACCGCCCACGCGAAGGTCGAGGCGTTCGGGATCGACCCGCAGAACGCGTTCGGGTTCTGGGACTGGGTCGGCGGACGCTACTCGGTCGACTCCGCGATCGGGACCTCGCTCGCGATCGCGATCGGCCCGGACGCGTTCCGCTCGTTCCTCGACGGCTTCCATGTGGTCGACGAGCACCTGCGGACCGTGCCGTTCGCGCAGAACGTCCCGGTGCTGATGGGCCTGCTCAACGTCTGGTACGTGAACTTCCTGGACGCACACACCCACGCGGTGCTGCCGTACGCGCAGTCCCTGCACCGGTTCGCCGCGTACCTCCAGCAGCTGACGATGGAGTCGAACGGCAAGTCGGTCCGCTGGGACGGCAGCCCGGTCACCAGCCAGACGGGCGAGATCTTCTGGGGAGAGCCCGGCACCAACGGCCAGCACGCGTTCTACCAGCTGATCCACCAGGGCACCCGGCTGATCCCGGCCGACTTCATCGCCGTCGCCACGCCCGCCCACCCGCTGCACGACGTCGACGCACCCGGTGGAGACGTCGACGTGCACGAGCTGTTCCTCGCCAACTTCTTCGCCCAGACGAAGGCCCTCGCGTTCGGCAAGACCGCGGACGAGGTCCGTGCGGAGGGGACGCCCGAGGAGATCGTCCCGGCCCGGGTCTTCAGCGGGAACCGTCCCACCACGTCGATCATGGCGCCGGCGCTGACCCCGTCGGTCCTCGGCCAGCTCATCGGCCTGTACGAGCACATCACGTTCGTCCAAGGGACCGTGTGGGGCATCGACAGCTTCGACCAGTGGGGCGTCGAGCTCGGCAAGAAGCTCGCGATGGAGATCGCACCGGCGGTCGCCGGCGACGCCGCGGTCCTGGCCGCGCAGGACTCGTCGACACGTGGCCTGATCGAGTACTACCTCCAGCACCGCGCGCACTGAGCGACTCCGCACGATCACGCCGGGACCTCGCAGGTCAGCTCCTGCGGGGTCCCGGTGCGTCGCGCCACCGGGGCGGTGCGGCCCGGGTCAGTCGGCAGGACCGGCGATCAGCGTCACGGTGGCCGTCCGGCTCGCCCCGGTGGTGCCGG
>DATKTF010000307.1:0-2635 GCA_035531255.1 Cellulomonadaceae bacterium | reverse complement strand
GACCACGACCCCTGCGCGGGCACCGCCACCGTGAACGAGAGCGTGCGTGACGACGCGCGCGCGCCGGAGGCCCGGATCCGGACGCCCCGGCTCCCGCCGGCGTGCTCGAGCATGTAGACGAGCTCGTTGCCGCTCGCATGGTGGCGGATGCGGGCGTGGTGCGGGTTGCGGCCCTCTTTGACCTCGAACAGGTCGGCGAAGTCGGTCTCCGCCTCGACCGACACCACCATGCCCGCCGTCTCGGTCCCGAAGTTCCGCACCGTGACGTCGTCCCTCATCCCGGCGCCGACGAGCCGTCGCCGTTCGACGACGACGGTGGCGTCGTCGTGACCCGGACGTGGTACGGCGCGGGTGACGAAGGTGCACTCGTACGGCTCCGCCGGGATCGTCGCGAGCGGCTCGAGGGGCGCGTTGTCGACCAGGAGACGCCACGTCGAGATCATCCGGGTGTCCCGCACGAACAGCCCCTGCTGCCGGAACGGCTCGAGGTCGCCGTTCGAGGCGCTGACGCAGAAGGACGACCCTTCCACGAGACTCGTGGCAGTGTCGCTGAGGGCCCTGGTGGGAGGCTCCGCCCACCGGTCCCCACGCCTCGTGGTGGCGTCCACGATCGGGTTGTCGGACATCGTCGGCCAGCTTCTGTGCCCTAGCGGTGGCGCGTGATCGAGAGTGCGCTATGAATAAACGTATCCACATCGGGCAGTGTTCGACAGCCGACGACGGACGGTGGGCGCGGGCGCCCGATCGTCTCCGTGGGCAGGGTGGAGGAGCCCGTCATGACGGGCACGGCGATCGCGAGGCGTTCACGGGATCGAGGGGACCCCGGCGCGCGGTTGAACGTCGCGGTGGTCGCTCCTCCGTGGTTCGAGGTCCCGCCCCAGGGCTACGGCGGCATCGAGTCGGTCGTCGCCGATCTCGTCGCGGTGCTGGTCGCACGCGGGCACCAGGTCACCCTGGTGGCGGCCGGCAGACCCCTGACAGCAGCCCAGCGGTTCGTGCAGACCTTCGCGGTCCCGCCCACCGAGCGGCTCGGCTCGGCCGTCCCGGAAGTCCTTCATGCGGCGGTCGCCGGTGCGGCGCTCGCGGACCTCGACGTCGACGTCGTGCACGACAACACGCTCGCCGGCCCGTTGCTCGCGGCAGGTCGGGCGGTGCCGACCGTCGTCACGAGCCACGGCCCGGTGACGGGCGAGTACGCGCGCCTGTACGACCGCCTGCGGGACTCGGTCGGACTGGTGGCGATCTCGCGCTCGCAGCGTGCGCTGAACCCCGGGCTGAACTGGGTCGGGACGGTCCACAACGGCATCGACGTGGCCTCGTACCCGTTCAGCAGGACGAAGGACGACTACCTCTTGTGGCTCGGGCGCTTCAGCCACGAGAAGGCACCGCACCTCGCGATCGACGCGGCGCGCGCCGTCGGGGTGCCGATCGTGCTCGCCGGGAAGGTGAACGAGCCGTGCGAGCACGCGTACCTGGAGGCGATGATCACGCCGCGCCTCGGCCCCGACGTCGAGATCGTCGGGGAGGCGGACGCGGACGTCAAGCGTCGGCTGCTCGCGCGGGCGCGGGCGCTGCTGTTCCCGATCCAGTGGGAGGAGCCCTTCGGGATCGTGATGATCGAGGCGATGGCCTGCGGGACGCCCGTCGTCGCGCTGCGCCGGGGGAGCGTCCCCGAGGTCGTGCGGCACGGCGTCACCGGCATCATCGCCGACGACTTCGCCTCGTTCGTGGCCGGGATCGACGCCGCGACGGACCTCGACCCCGACGTGTGCCGTCGTCATGCGGAGCGGTTCTTCGACCGGTCCGTCATGGGTTCCGGCTACGAACGGATCTTCCACGCGGCGGTCGAGGGCGGCATCCTGCACGTCGGTCCGTCGCACGTCGGCGCCGCCGCGTCGTGACCGACGTGCCACTGCCGGGCCGGGCTCGCGACGTGCGGCACGGGCCCGGGCGCCGCCGGCCGACGCGACCGGCGTTGACGCGCTCTACAGTGGGAGACTGCCGTCCGGCGTCCGCATCCTGCGGTGACGTCGCCGTAGGAGGGAGGACACGCGCGTGGGTCTGCTCGATCGCATCACGACACCAGCCGACGTCCGCCGGCTCGACCACCGCGAGGTCATCCGCCTCGCCGCAGAGATCCGCGAGTTCCTGGTCGAGTCCGTGTCCCGCACGGGGGGGCACCTGGGACCGAACCTCGGTGTGGTGGAGCTCACGATCGCCCTGCACCGGGTGTTCCAGTCCCCGCGCGACACGGTCGTGTTCGACACCGGCCACCAGGCGTACGTCCACAAGCTCCTCACGGGCCGTCAGGACTTCAGCGAGCTCCGCAAGCGCGGCGGTCTCTCCGGGTACCCGAGCCGCGCCGAGTCGACCCACGACGTCGTCGAGAACTCGCACGCGTCGACGGCCCTGAGCTGGGCGGACGGGATCGCCAAGGCCAACGTGCTGCGCGGGCGCAACGACCGGCACGTCGTCGCCGTGATCGGGGACGGTGCGCTGACGGGTGGCATGGCGTGGGAGGCGCTAAACAACATCGCGGAGGGTCAGGACAGGCGTCTCGTGATCGTCGTGAACGACAACGGACGGTCGTACGCGCCGACCATCGGCGGGCTCGCCCATCACCTCGACACGCTGC
>DATKTF010000306.1:0-2227 GCA_035531255.1 Cellulomonadaceae bacterium | reverse complement strand
GGGTCGGGCCCCGAGGACGGCGCCCGTCGCGTTCTGACGGACACTCCCCCGCCAGGCGCCGACGGCTGCATACGTCACGCCGGGCGAGAACGCGTTGCCCGTCCCGGCGGTCGAGTTCGAGTCGCCGCCCGTGATCGGGTTCCGCCTCCATCACGTCGACAGCGTGCCTCCGTATCGGAATGCGCCTCGTGCGTCATCCTCGCCGACCTGGTTGGAGACCTTCGGCGACCTGACGGCGGAGAGCTGACGTGGTCCCATGGGAGCGTCCCGGTGTTCCGGAGGGGCGTGCGCGATCTTCTGAGGAGGTCAGGTGTCGACGGTCCTGCTGTTCGCCGGGCTGTTGGCCGGCGTGGTCGTGCTCACCCCGCTGGCGGACCGGTGGAGGATCCCGCTCCCGGTTCTGCTCACCCTCTTCGGTCTGCTGGTTCCCCTCCTGCCGGGGGTTCGGCCGATCCAGATCGAGCCCGGTCTCATCCTCCCCGTCGTGCTGCCACCGCTGCTGTTCGCTGCGACGCAGCGCGCCACCGCCCGTGACTTCCGGGACAACGCCCGCCCGATCGCGTTGCTCGCGGTGGGTCTGACGCTCGTCACTGCGGCGGTCGTCGCCGCGGTCGGGCACGCGATGGGGGTTCCGTGGGGTCCCGCCCTCGTCCTGGGCGCGATCGTGGCCCCGCCCGATCCGGTTGCGGCCACCGCGGTCGCTCGTCGGTTGCGGCTTCCGGGCAGATTGGTCACGGTGCTCGAGGGTGAAGGCATGTTCAACGACGCGACCGCGCTGGTGCTCTACAAGGTCTCCGTCGCGGCCGTCGTTGCCGGCTCGCTCTCGGCCGGTGGGCTGACGCGAAGCCTCGTGCTGGCGGTCGGGGTGGGGGTAGGCCTGGGACTGGTGGCAGGGTTCCTGACGCGGGCCGCGCTGGCGCGGCTGCACCTGGCTGCTCCCGAGACGACGGTGACCCTCGCCGTGCCGTTCGTGGCGTACCTGCTCGCCGATCGCCTCGGAGGCTCGGGGGTTCTCGCGGTGCTGACCCTGGGCCTGTACCTGCGGACCTACGGTCACGGCGCGATGACCTCGGGCGGTTGGCTGCTCGGCCGCGCGGTGTGGCGCTACGCGGACTACATCGTCACGAGCATGGTGTTCGTCTTCATCGGCTTCGAGCTCACCGCAGTGCTCGAGGCGGAGCCGCTCGAGTCCGGGTCGGTCGCGCTCGCCCTGGCGGTGTGCGGCGTCCTTGTCGCCGTCCGATTCGCCTGGTTGTTCCCCGCGGTGTGGCTGGCTCAACTCCGTCAACGTCGCACCACCTCGCAGGCCAGCCCCGTCGGCAACCGCGAGACCCTCATCACCGCGTGGGCCGGGATGAGGGGCGTCGTCACCGTGGCGACCGCGTTGGCGCTGCCCGCTGTCACGAGCGCCGGGGCTTCGTTCCCCTCGCGACGCACGGTGGTCTTCGTCGGTCTGGTGTCCGTGCTGGCAACGTTGGTGGTCCAGGGGCTGACGCTCGCCCCACTGGTGCGCCGGCTCGGCGTGGGCAGCGACGTCGACGTCGCACAGGAGACTCGCGCACTGCGCAGACGAGCGACCGCCGCAGCGCTCGACGCGCTGCGCGATCATCTCACCGACGGCATGCCCGAGCGGGTGCGTGTCGCGGTCACCCTGCAGTACGAGGGTTATCTCGCGGCGCAGGACGCCGTCGGTGCAGCCAGAAGCGGCGCCGACGACGACGACCTGGACGACGGCGACGACCGGGCTGTCGACAACCTGCTGCGCCAGGCGAGTGAGGTCGAGCGCGAAGTGGTGATCCAGGCACGTCGCGGCGGGGAGGTCAGCGCCGAGGCCGCCGACGAGGTCCTCGACGACGTGGAGAGCCGCTCGGTGAGGGACACCGGCTGACGATCCGCGACGTGTGAGCAGGCGCGGGTCGGGCACTCAGCTCTGCTGGAGGGTCCGCACGATGTACTCGAGCTGCTCGGCCGTGAACGTGCCCGGGTGGCGCACGAGCAACGCCCCGTCGGGCCCGATGATCGCCGTGAACGGCAGGCCGGGGATCCGGTAGGTTCCGGCGGCGGTGCCGTTCGCGTCGGCCAGCAGAGGGTAGGTCACGCCACTCGTGCGGGCGAACGCCGAGGCGGCGCGCGTCGGGTCCGAGACGTCGACCCCGAGGAACCCGACCGAGCTGCCGAGCACCTGATGGGCCTTCTCCATCGCGGGCATCTCCTGGACGCATGCGCC
>DATKTF010000305.1:0-3176 GCA_035531255.1 Cellulomonadaceae bacterium | reverse complement strand
AGCGGGTCGATCGAGGTCGTCCTGACGCAGGACCCGGACGTGGTCCATCGGGTCGCCCGGCACCTGATCCGCCGGATCCCGGCGCCGGGTGCGGACAACGAGGCCCTGCTGCCGTCGACCTCGGGCCCGATCGGGGGTGCGCACCCGAGTGCCGCCCCCGCGCGCTCGGCGTGGCGCGACCGCCTCGGCCGTCGCGCGTAGCGGGCCGTCGGACGGGAACATCTAGGCTGGCCGTACCCGATGCCCTGCAGTCCCGTGGCCCGTCCGGGCCCTGACCGAGGAGGTTGTCCGGTGACTGGCGACGCCACCACCCGCCCGCGCTACGCGTACCTGGGGCCGGCCGGGACCTTCACCGAGGCGGCGTTGCGCGAGGTCGTCCCCGCCGAGGCCGCCGAGTACCTCCCGCAGGTCGACGTCGTCGCCGCGATCGAGTCGGTGCGCGCGGGGACCGCGGACTTCGCCGTGGTCGCGATCGAGAACTCGGTCGAGGGGAGCGTCTCGGCCACTCTCGACACCCTCGCGACCGGCGACCCGCTCGTCGTGATCCGCGAGGTGCTGGTCCCGGTCAACTTCACGCTCGCGGCGCGCGCCGGTGTGACGCTGTCGGACGTCCGCCGGGTCTCGGCCCACCCGCACGCCTGGGCGCAGTGCCGGGGCTGGCTCGCCGCGAACCTGCCGGGCGTGGTGCATGTGCCGACGACCTCGAACACCGCACCGGCCGTCCTCCTCGCGGAGCCGGGCCGGGACCTCGGCTTCGACGCCGCACTGGTCCCGCCGCCCGCCGTCGAGCACTACGGGCTGCACGTGCTCGCGACCGGGGTCGCCGACAACCGGTCCGCGGTCACCCGGTTCGTGGTGGTCGGCCATCCCGGGACCGTCCCGCCACCGTCGGGCGCCGACAAGACGTCGCTCGTCGTGCACCTGCCGCACAACAACTCGGGTGCGCTGCTGGAGATGCTCGAGCAGTTCGACGCGCACGGCGTGAACCTCTCGCGGATCGAGTCCCGGCCGATCGGCGACGCGCTGGGCCGGTACTCGTTCTCGATCGACGCGGAGGGTCACATCGCCGAGGAGCGCATGGCCGAGACGCTCATGGGGCTGCACCGCGTGTGCCCGCACGTCCGGTTTCTCGGGTCGTACCCGGCTGCGGACGCCCCACCGACGGTCGTCCGCAGCGGGACGTCGGACCGGGACTTCACCGACGCCCGGACGTGGGTCGACGCACTCCGCGCCGGGCGCACGTCCTGAGCCGTCCTGACCGGTCGCGTGTCGCCGCGGGCGCGTCCCGCGACGGCGGTCAGGACCTCGCGTCGTCCGGGGCGTCGTCGAGCACCCGCACCACGAGCGCACCGGGGTCGACCCGGACGTTGACCTCGGTGGCGCGTCCGAGCACCTCGCCGTCGACCTGCACGTGCTCGCCCGCGGGGACCAGCAGGCGGATCGCGCGGGCACGCGCGTGGTCGATGCGGCCGATCTTGGCGGGGAGATCGGTGCGGACGCCGTAGCCCTGGAGCACGACCTCTCCGAACAGCTGGGCCCAACCGACAAGCCCGCCCCGCGTGTCGATCGCGGCGATGTCGAGCCATCCGTCGTCGAGCAGCGCGTCCGGCAGCAGCGTGATCCCGCCGGGCAGCCGACCGCAGTTGCCCACGAGCAGGCTGCGCAGCCGCGTGGTGACGGGTGGGCGGTCGTCGATGCGGATGTGCACCTTCGAGCGCGTGCCGTGCAGGTGCCGCACGCCCGAGAGGAAGTACGCCATCCAACCCACGCGCGCCTTGAGGGCGGCGTCGGTGTCGGCGACCATCGCGGCGTCGAACCCGAGGCCGGCGATGACCAGGAAGATGTGCTCGGGGTGTGCCGTCGCGTGCGGCTGGTCCGGGCCGTCCAGCGTGAGCCAGCCCACGTCGATGGTCCGGTCCCGCCCGGTCACGGCGATCCTGATGGCAGCCTTCGGGTCGGACAACGGGATGTCGAGGTTGCGTGCCAGGAGGTTCCCCGTGCCCATCGGCACGAGGCCCATCGGGATCCCGGTGCCGACGAGCGCCGCCGCGACGGCCCGGACCGTCCCGTCCCCGCCGAGCGCGACGACCACGTTCGCGCCGCGCCGCACCGCCTCGTGGGTCTGGCCGACGCCGGGGTCCGTCGCGGTGGTCTCGAACCAGAGGGGTTCGGGGAGTCCACGGTCGGTGCATGCCGCGCGCACCGCGTCGCGCAGGTCCGCGACGTCGGGCTTGGTCGGGTTCGCGACGAACGCGACCAGGTCGCCCCGCTTCTGCACCTCGAGGACGAGATCGTGGGTCGGCGTCGTCAGGTGGACGCCGTCCTCGGCCACCCGGATCAGCTGGCGTTGTCGCCGGAGCACGACGACGGCGATGACCAGCGCGGTGGCGGCGACCGCGGCGACGAGCCCGATGAGGATGCTCTCCGAGGTCATGGTGCTCACCGTAGGCGCTGACCGCGGGTGTCGCTCAGTCTCGATACCCTCGGAGGGTGATCGACCTCCGACTGCTCCGAGATGACCCTGACACCGTGCGTGCGAGCCAGACGGCCCGCGGTGACGACCCCGCGCTGGTGGACGTCGTGCTCGACGCCGACGCGCGCCGTCGGGCCGCGCTGACCGACTTCGAGCGCCTGCGCGCCGAGCAGAAGTCGCTGGGCAAGGAGGTCGCCCAGGCGCAGGGTGAGGAGAAGCACCGGCTGCTCTCGCACGCGAAGTCGCTCGCGGAGCAGGTCAAGGCACTGCAGGCCGACAGCGACGCCGCGGCCGCGGTGCTCGAGGATGCCGCCCGGAGGATCGCGAACGTGATCGAGCCCGGTGTCCCGTCGGGAGGCGAGGCGGACTACGTCGTGCTGCGTCACGAGGGCACGCCGCGCGACTTCGCGGCGGAGTACGGTCCGGACTTCGCGGTGCGCGACCACCTCGACCTGGGTGAGCGGCTCGGTGCGATCGACACCGAGCGCGGCGCGAAGGTCTCCGGCGCGCGTTTCTACTACCTGACCGGCGTGGGTGCGCGGCTCGAGCTCGCGCTTCTCAACGCCGCGATGGACCAGGCGATGGCCGCCGGCTTCACGCCGGTGATCACCCCGACGCTCGTCAAGCCGGAGATCATGGCCGGTACCGGGTTCCTCGGCGCGCATGCGGATGAGATCTACCGCCTCGAGGCGGACGACCTGTA
>DATKTF010000304.1:0-3024 GCA_035531255.1 Cellulomonadaceae bacterium | reverse complement strand
CACGCGCAACTTCGTGGTGCAGGGCACCGCCGCGGAGTGGGCCCTGTGCTGGATGGCGGCTCTCCGCCGTCGGCTCAGAACCCTCGAGGGTGGCCCGCACCTGGTGATGTTCCTGCACGACGAGGTGATGGTGCACGCTCCCGCCGGGGTGGCCGAGGAGGTCGCGTCGGCCGTGCGCGAGTCCGCGGTCGAGGCCGGACGCCTCCTGTTCGGCGACACGGCCGTCGAGTTCGCCCTCGACGTGTCGATCGTGGACAGCTACGCCGACGCGACCTGAGCGGACGCGAGCCGACCTGAGCTGGGCCGACCCGGCGTGACCTGCGTCGGTCGATCCGACCCGTGCCTCGGCGGCGCCGGCTCGACGTGGCCCGTCGGAGCTCAGTCGCCGGCGCCCGCTCGGACCCGGTCGAGGAGCAGCGTCGCGATGTCGACGACCTGCGGTGTGCGGGCTGGTGACGCTCCGGCGGACGTGCCGTCGCCGACGTGGGCGGCGACACCGTCCGAGAGCATGACGGAGCAGAACGGGCACGCGGTCGCGATCACGTCGGCGCCGGTCGCGATGGCCTCTCCGGCGCGGTCGGTGCCGATCCGCGTGCCGATGGACTCCTCCATCCAGACGCGTGCACCGCCCGCACCGCAGCAGAACGAGCGGTCGCGGTTGCGTGGCATCTCGGCGAGCGCGACCCCGGGCAGCGCGCCGAGCAGCTCACGCGGTGGCGTGTAGATCTCGTTGTGGCGGCCCAGGTAGCACGGGTCGTGGTACGTCACCGAGGACACCGATGCCTCCGCTCCGGGATCCGCCACCGGCACCAGCCGTCCTGCCGTGACCAGCTCGTCGAGCAGCTCGGTGTGGTGGACGACGTCGTACCGGCCGCCGAGCTGCGGGTACTCGCGCGCGATCGTGTTGAAGCAGTGCGCGCACGTGACGACGATCTTCTGGGCGCCGACCTCGTTGAGCGTCGCGACGTTGGCCGAGGCGAGCATCTGGAACAGGAGCTCGTTCCCGGCACGCCGCGCGGGGTCGCCGGTGCAGGACTCACCGTCGCCGAGCACCGCGAACGACACCCCGGCGGTGTGCAGCAGCTCGGCGACGGCCCGGGTCGTCCTCTTCGCGCGGTCCTCGTAGGCACCTGCGCAGCCGACCCAGAACAGGTAGTCGACCTCGGCCGCCGAGTCCACGTCGGCCCCGACGACGGGTACGTCGAACTCCAGGCCCTTGGCCCAGTCCAGCCGCGCGCGCGACGCCATGCCCCACGGGTTGCCCTGACGCTCGAGCTTGGTGAACATGCCGCCGAGCTCCTTCGGGAACGCCGACTCCATGAGCACCTGGTAGCGGCGCAGGTCCACGATCGTGTCCACGTGCTCGATGTCGACGGGGCACTGCTGCACGCAGGCGCCGCACGTCGTGCAGGCCCACAGCGCATCGGCGTCGATCACCCCGCTCGCGAGGAGGTCGACACCCGCGTAGGGGTTCGGTTGCTCCGCGGCCTGCGGGGCTCCTCCGGGGCCGACGGCGATGGCGTCACTGCCGGCAGTGGCGCGTGCGGCCTGCAGGTATGGCGCCGTGGCGGCCGCGTGGTCGCGCAGGGCGAGCGTCAGGAGCTTGGGCGAGAGCGGCTTGCCGGTCGCCCACGCCGGGCACTGGTCCTGGCAGCGGCCGCACTCGGTGCAGGTCGAGAAGTCCAGCAGGCCCTTCCAGGTGAACTCCTCGATGGCACCGACGCCGAGACGGGCGTCGTCGGGCAGGTCCTCGAGCGACGCGAGGTCGACGTCGGCGCCGCCGACCCGGAGCGGTTGCAGCGGACCGAGCGCCGGTGACCCGTCGAGCTCGCGCCGTGCGTAGACGTTGACGACCGCGAGGAAACGGTGCCAGGCCACACCCATCGTCGGCTGGCGCCCGACCACGACGAACCAGCTCATCGACACCAGGATCTTGACGGTGGCGGTCACGACCGTCGCCGCGTCCAGGACCGATGCGGACGCACCCGACCATGCCGATCCGTACCAGGAGGTCAGCGGGAAGTGCCACGCCGACGCGAGGTGGACGGTCGCGACCGACTGGGCTGCGAGCGCGTACTCCAGCCCGCGCAGCACGAGCACCGCGAGGACGACGACCAGCACCGTCGCCTCGACGAAGTACGCCGCCGCGGCGTCGGACCCGAAGAACCGCGACGCGCGCGCCGGCGTCCGGCGAGACGTGCGCACTCGGATCGAGATGAGCGCCAGGATGCCGAGCAGCCCGGCCCACGCGAACGACTCGGTCACCCACTCGACGGGCGGTAGGTGCCCGATCAGCGGGAGTGAGTAGGTCGGCTCGACGACCTGTCCGTAGCCGCTCACGAGCGTGAGGAACAGCACCGGGAACGACACCATCACGACCCAGTGCGACGCCCGCACCACGGGCCGGTGCTGGAACCGCTCGTGCCCGACCATCTCCCGGATCACCAGCCACACCCGGCGCCCGACGGGCCCGGTGCGACCAGGCGCGGGACGACCGATCCGTACGGTCCGGACGATCGCCGCCGCACCGCGCGCGAACACCGCGACCCCGACGAGGGTCGCGACCACGACGACGGCCAGGCAGACCAGCTGGAGGGTGTCCACCGGAGCACGGTAGTCCGGCGCGGGCGCCGGCGTCGGACGCGTTCGCGATCGTGAAGGTGCCGGACGGCAACACCCCGCTGAGGTCGGCTCGGCCGCGGACCGTCCCGCCGGCGGCGTACCGTGGCTCGCCGTCACGTGCCCGCCCGCCGAGGTCCACACTGGAACCGGGGCCACCACCCCGCCCGACGCAGGTCCGACCGGACCGGACGTCGCGCACGTCGAGGAGGAGTCATGCCGTCCGCCGACCCGATAGTCTCCACGGCCACCGGACGCGTGCGGGGGACCTGGAGGGACGGTTCGGCCGCATTCCTCGGGATCCCGTTCGCCGCACCGCCGGTCGGCGACCTCCGGTTCGCCGCGCCCGCCGCGCCCGAGCCCTGGACCGACGTGCGGGACGCGGCCGTGCACGCGCCGACGCCG
>DATKTF010000303.1:0-2860 GCA_035531255.1 Cellulomonadaceae bacterium | reverse complement strand
AGCAGCGGGGCAGAGCGGCGGGCCGACCAGCACGAATCCGCGGTAACCGGGCGGCGCAGGCGCACGGGCGCAGGTCCCGTCGCGCCCGCGCCGCCCGGGCGTTCGCACGCGCACGGTTCCCGGCGCCGACGCCGCCCTGATCGGCGCGACGTGGGCTCCCGTCGGTCAGAGCTCCCCGTCGTCCATCCCGAGCACGTACCGCTGGATGGCCAGCACCGCGGCACCGCGGCACCACTTGCGGGTGTCGGCGAGGTGGACGACGACGTCGACCGGCGACGCGCGGCGGTCGCGGTCCACGCGGATGCCTGCCCGGACCGCGTCGGCGGCGACCTCGGCGAGCCGAGCGCCCTCGCCGCCGATCAGGACGCGCTCGGCGAGCGTGAGGTTCGCGACCGCTGCGATCAGCCGGCCGAGCCCGTGGCCGCCCTGGTCGACGATCGCGCGAGCGGCCGGGTCGCCGGCCTCGGCGAGGTCGAGAGCATCGTCGTAGTCCACCGGACGGCCGAGGGCCTCGGAGAGCAGTCGGGTGATCGAGGGCATCGTGAGGAGGCTCTGGGCGCAGCCACGGTGCCCGTCGGGGCACAGCGGGCCGAGCGGGTCGAGCGGCCAGTGCCCGACGAGACCGACGCCCGAGTCGGGGCCGAGCACGATCCTGTCGTGGATCACCGTGCCGTATCCGACGGCCGCACCGAGCGTGACGATCGCGAACCGGTCGAGTCCCTGCCCGGCGCCGAACCAGTGCTCGAACTCCGTGAGTGCCGTGAGGTCGTTGCCGACCACGGTCGGCAGCCCGGTGCGCTCCTCGACGAGCGCCCCGAGCGGTGCGTCGACCCAGTCGAGGAACGGCGCGCTCGCGACGACGGACGCGTCGAGGACGAGCCCGCCGAGCCCGATGCCGAGCGCGGTGACCGATGGCACGCAGTCGGCGAGCTCACGGGTCAGTGACGCGAGCGTGTCGGCGACGGCGCGCGGGTCGCGCGAGCCCAGCGGGGCGTCGGCCTCGGCTGCGACCTCGGAGCGTAGGTTCGTGGCGACGCCGAATGCTCGCTCGCCCGTGAGCTTGATCCCGACGAAGTGGTGGGACTCGGCGACGACGTCGAGCGGACGTGACCCGCGTCCGACGCGCCCGGTCGGCTGCTCGTCGGCCTCGACGAGCAGCCCGGACTCGAGAAGGGGTGCGCTGAGCCTGGTGAGGGAGCCCTGCGACAGGTCGAGCCGACGGGCGACCTCGGATCGCGAGAGCGGTCCGTATCGCAGGATCTCGAGCGCGACGGCTCGGGAGGCCCCGCTCTTGGGCGGCCAGGGGGGTGGCGTCACGTGCACGGGGTAGGACCTCCTCGTCGGTGCGTCGTCAGGATGCCATGAGGGTTGCTTCTGGTCAAGAAGCAATAACGATCGCACGGCGCACGGATCGAGGCCATTGACGTCCAATTGCTTTTGCGATAGAAGTAGTCCATCGACATGGAGCGATCCCCCCGTGCGCTGCATGCCGGACCCCTTCCACGAACGGAGATCCGCAATGAAGCGCTCCATGACCGCCCTGGCCGTGACGTCAGTCCTCACGGCCACGACCCTCGCCCTCGCGGGCTGCTCTGGGTCGACCGGGACCGCCTCCGGCGCCACGGCCGGGACGGCCGCGCCCGTCACCCTCACGATGTGGGGAACCTACGGCAACGGCGGCAACACCGCCCAGACCGACGTCCTGAACAAGACCCTCATCCCGTCGTTCGAGGCGTCCCACCCCGGCATCACCGTGAAGTACGTCGACATCCCCTACGACTCGCTCAAGCAGAAGCTCACGACGGGCGCCGCGGGCGGTGAGCTCCCCGACCTCGTCCGCTCGGACATCGGCTGGGTCGCCCAGTTCGCGTCGCTCGGGGTCCTGGCCCCGCTCGACGAGAAGATGAGCGACTTCAGCACGCTCTCCGCAGCGACATATCCCGGGTCGCTCGCGACCAACGCCTGGAACGGCCACTACTACGGACTTCCGCTGGACACCAACACCCGCGTCCTCGTCACGAGCCAGGCCGCCCTCGACGCCGCCGGCATGAGCAAGCCGCCGGCCACGTTCGACGACCTCAAGGCGATGGCTGCCGCGCTCAAGGGCAAGAAGATCGCGGTCTTCGCCGACTCGGGTCTCCAGGGCTGGAACATCCTGCCGTGGATCTGGTCCGGCGGCGGAGAGATCACCGACGCCAAGCTGACGAAGGCCACCGGGTACCTGGACGGCGCCAAGAGCGTGGCCGCGGTGCAGATGCTCGTCGACCTCTACAAGCAGGGTGAGATCCCGAACCTCCTGACCGGCAACACCGGTGCGACGTCGACGTCGGACGGCCTGCCCAAGGGTGAGTACGCCACGATCCTCGACGGCCCGTGGATGCGTGACATCTGGAAGGGCCAGTACCCCGACTTCACCCCGATCTACGCGCCGGTTCCCGCTGGTGCCGGCGGCTCGATCTCGGTGGTCGGTGGCGAGGACATCGTGATCCCGTCGACGACCACGCACCTGGACGCCGCAACCGCGTTCGTGCGGTACACCCAGAGCGACGAGTTCCAGCTCGCGATGGCGAAGGTCGGGCAGATGCCCGTCGTGGCGTCGGCCGGCACCAAGGCCGCGACGGCCGACCCGTTCTACGCCCCGTTCGCCACGCAGCTCGCCACCGCCAAGCCGCGCCTGGTGATCCCGCAGTCCTCCCAGGTGGACACGATCCTGTCCACCGAGCTGACCCCCGCCTTCGAGGGGACGACGACCGTGCAGGCCGCCCTCACCAGCGCCGCGAAGCAGATCGACGCCCTGTTGACGAGCAAGTGACCTGATGATCGACAGCACTCAGCCTCTGGCCATGCGTGCGGCGGAATC
>DATKTF010000302.1:0-2801 GCA_035531255.1 Cellulomonadaceae bacterium | reverse complement strand
ATCTGGGCGTGCGTCGGGTTCTCGGCCTCCTTAGCCTCATCCTGATCGTGGGCGGGGTGGGCGTGGCGCTGTCCCGGCCCGCCACCTTCGGGTTGTTCGCCTCGGCGCCCGCCAGCGCGACCCTCACCCCCGTCATGATGGGTGGAGGTGCGATGTCCCCGTTCTCCGACGTCGTCGCGCTCGGCCCCCCGCAGCTCGTCGGCTACGGTGTCGCCCTCGTCGGGCTGCTCACCCTCACCGGCATCGTCGGATTCGCGCTGGGACGCGGGCGCCGATCCGCCATCCGGACGACAGCACCGCGGGGCTGACGAGGCCCCGTCGAGACGATCGGGTCGATCCGCGAGCTCGGTCGTGCAGCCGCGAGTTCGGGCGCCGACGACGCTCTCGGGCGAACGAGGTGCACCTCGCGCGGTGGATGGCGTCGCGCGGACGAAGGACGTCTCGCGCGGCGATGACGTCCTCGCGCCTCCGTCGGCGGCAGGTCGACGCGCGGAACGCCCGTGGAGGTGCCGGTCATGCCTCTACCGTGGTCCGGTGCGATGGGAGGCGTTGTTCGAGGACCTGGAGTCGCAGCTCGAGGCGGTCGATGCGGCAGATCGTGCGGCGGAGATCGCCGAGCGCACGCGTGCCGAGCGGGCCTCCGTGACGCTCGGCGACAGGTTCCGTGCGGCGCGCGGGAGCCGCGTCGCGCTACGTCTGCGGGACGGCGAGACGGTTTCGGGAGACCTTGTCGACCTGGCACAGCAGTGGCTGCTCCTGACGGACGGGCCGCGGCAGCTGCTCGTGCCGACCGCGGCCGTCGGATGGGTCGGGGGCCTCGGCATGCACGCGGCGACGGGCGGGGGAGAGGTCGTCCGACGTCTGACCATGGGTCACGCGCTCCGCGCCCTGGCGCGCGACCGTGTCCACGTCCGGGTCCAGGCACTCGGCGTCGAGCTGGCAGGCCGACTCGACGCGGTCGGGGCTGATCACGTCGACGTCGTCGTCGTCCCGGAAGGCGGAAGGTCCGGGTCCGTGTGGACCGTCCCGTTCGACGCGCTGGACCTCATCCGGTCCGGGTGAGCGGATCGCGCCTCAGCGTGAGGTCGGCTGCTCCGTGATGCTCGCCTCGTCCGACTCGATGCGGGCACGGGTCTGGGCGTACATCCGCTGGATGTACGCCTCGAGCTCGGTCGCCTCGACGCGCCAGATCCCTCGGCCGCCGAGCTGGATGGCCGGGAGGTCGCCCGACCTGACGAGTGCGTACGCCTGGGGTGTGGAGATGTTCAGCACCTCCGTGACGTCGGCAAGGGTCAGGAACCGCTGGGTCATGGCAGAAGTCTGGCATGTTCGCGGCGGAGCACGATCTTGTCCACAGGTCCTAGGCGGCCACGTCGTGGAGTCGGCATGATGGGGCCCGCAATGTCCCGGAATGCCCGGATCCCGATGGGCGTCGATACCGATGGTGACGTGAGGACGGACAACAGATGGACAGCTCGCTCGGTGGGCCCGTCGCGTCGAGGTTGCGCAGGCCCAGCTGGCGCGACCCGCGACTCATGATCGGGATCGGGCTCGTCGCGTCCTCGGTGGCACTCGGGTCGTGGCTCGTGAGCGCGGCCCAGGCGACGACGGGTGTCTACGTCGCGCGGAGGACTCTCGTCCCCGGCGAAGCGATCGGGACCGACCAGCTCGTCGTCGCTCAGGTCCGGCTCGATCCGGCGCAGGCAGGCCGCTACGTCGCGGCGGACGTGGGGCTGCCGGTCGACGCGGTGGCGCTGCGGGTCGTCGCGTCGGGCGAGCTGGTTCCACGCGACGCACTTGCCGCGACGGCGGACGTCGACGTGCGGCCGGTGCCGATCAGCCTCGAGACCGAGCCCGCTGCGGGCGTCGTCGCGGGCTCGCTCGTCGACGTCTGGGCGGTCCCGCCACAGCCCTCCGCGCAGGGAGCGACCGATGGCGCCGGCGCTCGGTCTTCGACGCCCGCGCTCCTCGCCGAGCGGCTGACGGTGGCGCAGGTCGCGCGCCCCAGCGGGTCGTTCGCCGTCGGCGGGAGGACGGTCGTGCATGTGCTCGTGCCGATCCATGCCCTCCCCGGTGTGCTCGCTGCGCTCTCGAGCGACGGGACCATGCAGGTGATGCTCGTCCCCGGGACCGGGGGCTGACCGGTGGTGGTGTCGGGCGTGCTGTGCGCTGTGCGAGGGGCGCCGGAGGAAGACGTCGTGATGTCGCTCGATGGTGCCGGCCGCGGGGCCGAGGTCACGCGTCGCTGCGCCGACCTGACCGAGCTGCTCGCGGCAGCCGGTGCAGGCCTCGGCCGGATCGCCGTCGTCTCCGGTGACCTGCCCGGTCTCGATCGGGAGGCGATCGGACACCTGAGGTCCTGCGGCGTCGCGGTGCTGGCGCTCGTCGACCCCGGGCGCCCTTGGGAGCGCGAGAGGCTCGAGGCGCTCGGGGCGGCTGCCGTGCTCGACCTCCCCGCTGCGTGCCAGGGAGGAGACGGCCCGTCTCCGGGCAGTCTCGGTGCCGGTGTCGTCACGGCTGTTCGTCGCCTACTCGACACGGGTGACGCCGCTCCCGAGCGGAGTGAGAACGGTGGGGGCGAGGGCGCGTCGACCGCCGGCACGCGGCAATCGATCGCCGAACCGGCCCACGAGTCCGTCAGCGGTCGCACGGTCGTCGTCTGGGGACCGACCGGAGCACCGGGCCGGACCACGATGGCGGTCAACCTTGCGGCCGAGCTCACCGCACTCGCCGGCCCCGTCGTCCTGGTGGATGCCGACACCTACGGAGGGACCGTCGCCCAGCTCGTCGGGATGCTCGAC
>DATKTF010000301.1:0-18530 GCA_035531255.1 Cellulomonadaceae bacterium | reverse complement strand
CCGCGCAACCGGTCGGTGGCCATCGTGTACTGGGCCAGGTCGTTGGTGCCCAGGGACACGAAGTCGACCTCGGCGAGGATCTCACGAGCGCGCAGCGCCGCGGCGGGGACCTCGACCATCACCCCGACCGTCGTCAGTCCCTGCGCACGAGCCGCAGCGGCGAACGCGGCAGCCTCGGCCGGGGTGGAGACCATCGGAGCCATCACCCACGGCTGGACACCGGTGCGCTCCTGCGCAGCGGCCAGAGCCGCGAGCTGGGTGACCAGCAGGTCCGGGACCGTGCGCACCAGCCGGTACCCGCGCACCCCGAGTGCGGGGTTCTCCTCGACCCCCTGGTGCGCGAACGCCAGCGGCTTGTCCGCCCCGGCGTCCAGCGTCCGCACGACGACCTTGCGCCCGCCCAGCGCGCTCAGCACCTGGGCATACACCTGTGCCTGCTCCTCGAGACCCGGCGCGGTCGACCGCTCCAGGAACAGCACCTCGGTGCGGAACAGTCCGACTCCCTCGACCGCCGTGGAGGCCGCGCGCTCCGCATCGGCGACCGTCCCGATGTTCGCCAGCAGACCCACGCCACGGCCGTCAGCCGTGGCTCCCGGGCCCACGTCGGACGCCAACGCGTCGAGCGCCGTCCGGCGCCTCGCGAAGCTCTGCTGGATCTCGGGGCCCGGCTCGAGCTGCACGGTGCCGGACCTGGCGTCGACGCCGACGAGCAGACCGTCGTCGAGGCAGGACGCGCCCGCCAGCTGGACGACGCACGGGATCCCGAGCTGGCCCGCGATGATCGCGGTGTGACCCGTGGGGCCACCGAGCTCGGTCACGATCGCCAGCACCTTGGTGAGGTCCAGCGCCGCGGTGTCCGCCGGCGCCAGGTCGCGCGCCACCACCACGCTCGGCACGGTCAGCGCAGGAACTCCCGGGATCGGAAGTCCCAGCGCAGTCGCGACGACACGCTCGCGCACGCTGTGCAGGTCCGTGACGCGCTCCGCCAGGTAGCCACCTGCTGCGGTGAACATCTGCGCGAAGCCCTCCACCACCGCGTCGATCGCCGCGACCGGGTGCTCGCCGGCGGCGATCCGAGCGCCGACCTGCGAGCGCAGCGCCGTGTCCGCTGCGATGCCCGCCGTGGCACCGAGGACGTCGCGCACGGTCCCGGTCGCGGTCTCGGACTGCGCCCGGAGGTTCTCCGCGACGGTCAGGAAGGCCGCCTCGACGATCTCGCGCGACTCCGCAGGGCTCGCCGCGACGGCGGCGTCGGGTGCGACGTCGAGAGGGGGTTGCGCCCGGGCGACCGGCCCGCACACCGCGCCACGACCGACACCGACCCCGGTCAGCAGGAGCGACTCACGATCGGTCGTCACGAGGCCTCAGGTGCGTCGAGATCCGTCTCGAGGAGCCCGACGAGCTCGCCGAGCACCCGCTCGGCGTCGGCACCGTCGACCGTCACGGTGACGAGGTCCCCGTGGCCGGCGCCCAGCGTCATCACCATCAGGATGCTCGACGCGTCGACGGCAGGGCCGTCACCGCAGGCGATCGTCACGGCGTGGCCGGACGCGGCGACAGCCTGGGTGAACAAGGAGGCAGGACGGGCGTGGAGACCGACGCGGGACGCGACGGCAACGGTGCGCTGCGGCATGGGGACATCCATTCTCGAGGCGTCGGAGGGCGTGCCACTCCACGCTAGGCGGTCGGGTTGACGCACGCCCTGGGACGGGTGCGCGACGGGGACGGGTGGGGGTCGGCGAGCTCTCGCGGACCCCCACCCGGGGGATACGGACCGATCAGGCCGGCTGCGCCACGAGTGCGGCCTGCTCGTCGGCGGCCTCCTCGGCCACGACGATCGGGTTCGGGCTCATGCTCTTCAGGGCGACGACGATCGCTGCGGTGACGGCGGTGCCGATCACGACCGCGAGGAGGAACATGAGCGGGCTCGTGATGAGCGGCAGGATCCAGATGCCACCGTGCGGGGCGATCTGCCCGGAACCGAACTGCATCACGGCGGCGCCCGTCACACCCGAGCCGACGACGGACGCGACGATCACGCGCCACGGGTCGGCGGCGGCGAACGGGATGGCACCCTCGGAGATGAACGACAGGCCGAGCAGGATCGCCGCCTTGCCGTTCTCACGCTCTGCGTGGGTGAAGAGCGACTTGCGGACGAACGTCGCGAGCGCCATGGCGAGCGGCGCGACCATGCCCGCCGCCATCACGGCGGCCATCACGCGATACTGCACCGCGCCGGCCGTCAGGCCTTGGGTCGCGAGGCCGGTCACGGCGAACGTGTAGGCGACCTTGTTGACGGGACCGCCGAGGTCGAAGCCCATCATCGCGCCGAGCAGCGCGCCCATGAGGATGAGGTTGGCGCCGGACATCCCGTTGAGCCAGCTGGTGAGGCCGGACATCAGGTTCGCGATCGGCCGGCCGATGACCACGAGCATCACCGCACCGGTGATCGCGGTGGACAGCAGCGGGGTCACGACGACGGGCATGACGCCACGCACGCCCTTCGGCACGTTCCAGCGGCTGATCCACAGCGCGAGGAACCCGGCGAGGAAGCCGGTGGCCAGACCCCCGAGGTAACCGGCGCCGATCGCACCGGCGATCGCGCCACCGACGAACCCGGGCACGAGTCCCGGCCGGTCGGCGATCCCGTAGGCGATGAAGCCGGAGAGCACGGGGACGAGGAACCCGAAGGCGAGAGCGCCCGTCTGGAAGAGGACGCCGGCCCAGTCCTGACCGGAGAGGACGTTGAAGTTCGCGACGAGGTGGGTGACCGAGACCTTGGTGACCTCGATCGCGCCGGTGTTGCCCCACGCCGCCTGCGCGACCATGAAGCCGAGGGCGATGAGGATGCCGCCGGCCGCGACGAACGGGATCATGTAGGAGACACCGGTCATCAGCCACTGACGGATGCGGGTGCCGACCGGTGCGTTCATGTCGACCTTCGTCGACGGGCCGGAACCGCTCCCGCGTGCGCCACCGCGGGACGCCTGGACCGGGACGACGCCCGACTCGACGGCCGCGACGGCCATCGCGATCACGCCGGTCGGGTCGTGGACCGCCTTCTTCACGCCGACGTCGACGAGCGGCTTCCCGGCGAACCGGTCACGGTCCTTCACCTCGAGGTCCGCGGCGAAGATCACGCCGTCCGCCTCGGCGATGAGAGCCGGGTCGAGCGGGGTGGAGCCTGCTGCACCCTGGGTCTCGACGTGGACCTCGTGACCGGCCGCCTTGCCGGCCTGCTCGAGGGCCTCGGCGGCCATATAGGTGTGGGCGATGCCCGTCGGGCACGAGGAGACTGCGACGAACTTCATGACAGGACGACCTCTCGGGTGATGATGTCGGCGACGGTGCCGGCATCGGGGGCCTGGAGCAGGGACGTGCGGAAGGACTCGTGCACCAGACGACGCGCGAGCGCCGCCAGGATCTTGAGGTGGTCGCCGTCGCCCTCGGCCGGTGCGGCGATGAGGAACACCAGCGTCGCGGGGCCGTCCGGAGCCCCGAAGTCGACACCGCCCGGGACCTTGGCGACCGCCAGGCTGGGAGCGACGACGTGGGTCGAGCGTGCGTGCGGCAGACCGATGCCACCGGGCATGCCGGTCGCCATCTGTGCCTCGCGGGCCCGGACGTCGGCCATGAAGCCCTCCGGGTCCGTGACGCGACCGGCGGCGTGCAAGAGGTCGACGAGCGTGCGCGTGACGGCGTCCCGGTCGGACAGCGTCAGGTCGATCGCCACGAGCTCGGGAGTGATCAGAGGGATGGTGCTCATGTCACAGCTCCTTCAGGGTGAGTCGCGGGTCAGGGTCGTCGACGACCCGGACGTCCGCGATGTCGATCCGGGTCGGGTCGGGTACGTCGCTGCCGGGCAGCAGGACGGCTGCGCGGCCCCAGGCCACCGCGCGTCGCAGTCGGTCGGACGGTGAGCCGTCCGTGCTGAGGTAGCCGGCAAGGGTGGTGTCACCCGCACCGACGGTGGAGAGCGGGACGAGCGCCGCGCCGCCGGCCCACCACGAGCCGCCCGGGGTGACGAGCAGCGCGCCGTGCGCTCCGAGGCTGACGAGCACGGCCCCCGTCCCCGCGGAGATCAGCTCCCGAGCTGCGGAGCGCACGTCGCCGACCGTGTGGAGATCGGCGCCGACGAGCTCCGCGAGCTCGTCGTCGTTCGGCTTGACCAGGGCGATCCCGCCGGTGGCCAGCGTGTCCCGGAGGGGCACCCCGGAGGTGTCGAGCGCAAGCGGCACCCCGCGTCTCCGCGACACCTCGACGAGGCGCGCGAAGAGGTCGCCCGACCCGTCGGGGAGGCTGCCGGCGGCCACGATCCAGCGCGCCCCGCGCGCTGTCTCGACATCGACCGCCGCGACCAGGGCGCGGGTCTCGTCCTCGCTGAGCTCCGGGCTCGGCGCGTTGATCTTGGTCGTGACGCCGTCCTGGTCCACGAGCGTGACGTTGCTCCGCGTGTCACCGGCCACCGGAACCGGTCGGCTCGAGACGCCTTGGCGCTCGAGCGCGAGCAGGAGCTGGTCGCCGTCCGGTCCCCCGGTCGGCAGGACCGCGACCGTGGCGACCCCGTTGCGCGCGAGCGCACGCGAGACGTTGATGCCCTTGCCCCCGGCGTGGATGTGGGTGCCGGTCGCCCGGTTGACCTCGCCGACGGCCAGCTCGGTGACGTCGTAGGCCCGGTCGAGGCTCGGGCTCGGCGTGAAGGTGACGATCATGCGCGCACCACCGAGAGCCCGGCCGCCTCGAGCTCGTCGGCGAGCTCGGGGTCGACCTCGGAGTCCGTGATCAGCGTGTCCACGCGGTCGATCGGCGCGACGAGCGCGAAGTCGGCACGCCCGACCTTGCTGTGGTCCGCCAGCACGACCGTGCGCCGGGCGGCGTCGACGAGCGCGCGCTTCACCTGGGCCTCGGCGAGGTCGGGGGTGGTCAGCCCGTGCTCGACCGTGATGCCGTTGGTGCCGAGGAACGTGACGTCGGCGTGGATCTCGGCGATCGCCTGACGCGCCCAGCCGCCGACCGCGGCGAGCGTGCGCCACCGGACGAGACCTCCGACCAGGTGGAGCGTGATGCCGGGACGGGTCGCCAGGAGCATCGCGATCGGCAACGAGTGCGTGACCACGGTGAGCTCGCGGTCGGTGGGCAGCAGCTCGGCGAGCCGTGCGGTCGTCGTTCCCGCGTCGAGGATGATCGAACCGCCGTCGGGGAGCTCCTCGACCGCGAGCTTCGCGATCCGGTCCTTCTGCTGCGCGTAACGGCTCTCGCGGTCGGCGAGCCCGGGCTCGACCCCGAGGCGCTCGACGGGGATGGCACCGCCATGGACGCGTCGCACGAGGCCACGACGCTCGAGCGTCGTGAGGTCGCGACGCACCGTCTCCGGGGTCACGTCGAGCTGGCGCGAGAGGGCCATGACGTCGACCCGGCCATCGGCACGCGCGGCGGTCAGGATCAGCTGGTGTCGCTCCGGTGCGTACACGTCGACTCCGTCGTCCACCGACATCCGCCCGTCGGATGTCTGTGTCGTATTGTTTACGCCCGTTTCACGCTCATGTCAACATTTTCGGACACACTCGGGCATCCGACGAGGTCAGCGCGGACGACCGCGGGGAGCCGACTGGCACCCGGCCCAGAGCAGACGGGGCTCAGACGGGGCTCAGACGCGACGAGCACCCCGCCCGGGAACGACGATCGCCGCCCGTCCAGATGGACGGGCGGCGACGGGACGTGGCGTCGGGGTGGGCTCAGTGCGGCTGGTAGGGCGACACCACGACCTCGACGCGCTGGAACTCCTTGAGGTCCGAGTACCCGGTGGTGGCCATGGCCCGCCGGAGCGCGCCGACGAGGTTGAGCGTCCCGTCGGCCTGGCGGCCGGGACCGAACAGGATCTCCTGCAACGTGCCCGTCGTCCCGACGTGCACGCGCTCGCCGCGCGGGAGCTGCGGGTGGTGCGCCTCGGAGCCCCAGTGCCACCCGGCACCCGGCGCCTCGGCCGCGCGCGCGAGCGCCGCGCCCACCATCACGGCGTCCGCGCCGCACGCGACGGCCTTGACCAGGTCCCCGGACCGCCCGACGCCGCCGTCCGCGATCACGTGGACGTAGCGACCGCCCGACTCGTCGAGGTAGTCGCGGCGCGCTGCCGCGACGTCGGCGACGGCGGTGGCCATCGGGGCGTGGATCCCGAGCGAGACCCGCGTGGTGTGCGCCGCGCCCCCACCGAAACCGACCAGGACCCCGGCCGCGCCGGTCCGCATGAGGTGAAGCGCCGCGGTGTAGGTCGAGGCGCCGCCGACGATCACGGGCACGTCCAGCTCGTAGATGAACCGTTTGAGGTTCAGCGGTTCCGCACGGCCCGAGACGTGCTCGGCCGAGACCGTGGTCCCGCGGATGACGAAGAGGTCGACCCCGGCGTCGACGACGGTCTGCGAGAACTCCTGCGTCCGCTGCGGGGACAGCGCGCCGGCCACCGTGACGCCGGCGGCGCGGATCTCCTTCAGGCGCTGGGTGATCAGCTCGGCGCGGATCGGAGCCCCGTAGAGCTCCTGCATCCGCGCCGTCGCGCGGGTCGCGTCGAGCGCCGCGATCTCGGCGAGCAGCGGCGTCGGGTCGTCGTAGCGGGTCCAGAGGCCCTCGAGGTCGAGCACCCCGAGCCCGCCGAGACGACCGAGCGCCACCGCGGTGTCGGGGCTCATCACGGAGTCCATCGGTGCGGCGACGATCGGGAGGTCGAAGTGGTACGCGTCGATCTGCCAGCCGACGGACACCTCCTCGGGGTCACGCGTCCGGCGCGAGGGCACCACCGCGATGTCGTCGAAGGAGTACGCGCGGCGTCCGCGCTTGCCGCGACCGATCTCGATCTCGTTGCTCACCGGTCCAGGCTACCGGGGCCTGTGGGTCACCGGTGGCACCCTGGTCTCAGGACGACCACCAGGAGGAACGATGAGCTGGACCGACGGACCGCTGCTCGGCTTCGACACCGAGACGACAGGGGTGGACGTCACCCACGACCGGATCGTGACGGCGGCGGTCGTGCGGCGTGACGCGACGGGGACCTCCGTCCGGACGTGGCTGCTGGACCCCGGCGTCGAGATCCCGTCGGCGGCGACCGCGATACACGGGATCACGACCGCTCACGCGCGCGCTCACGGCGCGTCGCCCAGCGTCGCCCTCGAAGAGATCGCGGACGCGCTCACGGCAGCTCTCGCAGCAGGGACACCCGTCGTCGCGTTCAACGCCTCGTTCGATCTCTCGCTGCTCGATGCCGAGCTCCGTCGCCACGGGCTCCGGTCGCTCGTCGACCGCCTCGGCGCCTCCGTCTCGCCGGTGATCGACCCGCTCGTGCTCGACAGGTCGGAGGCGCGTTACCGCCGTGGCAAGCGCACCCTCGCGGACCTGTGCGGCGTCTACCGCGTCGCCGACACCGGGAGCCTGCACACCGCCGACGTCGACGTCGTCGCGACCCTCGACGTGCTCTCCGCGATCGCCGACGCCTACCCGCACCTGCGCGAGCTCACCCCGACGGCCCTGCATGCCTATCAGGTCGTCGCGCACCGCGCGTGGGCCGAGGAGTTCAACGCGTGGCGGGTCACGCGCGGCATGACCGGCCCCGGCGCCGAGCTGACCTGGCCCGGTCGCGATGCCGCGTCATCATCCGGTGCGCTCCCCGACGTCGCAGCGCTCCCGGCGTGAGTCTGACATCACGATACGGGTACTGACCAGGCGAACTGCCCACGCATCGCCAGAGAGAGCCCGCGGTCGCATTGCGGTATCTCATATATGAGTTACCGTCGACCCATGACCATCGTGATGGAACCGGCCGGCTACCTTGCCCAGGTCGGCGCGCTCGTCCGGGGCGCACGGCAGAACCGCGGCCTCACCCAGGCCCAGCTCGCCGAGCTCCTCGGCACCAGCCAGAGTGCGATCAACCGCATCGAGCAGGGCGCCCAGAACGTCAGCCTCGACATGCTCAGCCGCATCAGCGCGGCGCTCGACAGCGAGATCATCTCGATCGGACAGGCGAAGCACTCGCACCTCCGGGTCACCGGCGGTCGGCAGCTCTCCGGCCGGATCGAGGTCAAGTCCAGCAAGAACGGGGCGGTCGCGCTGCTGTGCGCCTCGCTCCTGAACCGAGGACGCACGACACTGCGGGGTGTCGCGCGGATCGTCGAGGTCGACCGCATCGTCGACGTCCTTCGGAGCATCGGCGTGGCGGCGGTGTGGTCCTCCGACGGTCGAGACCTCGAGATCCACGTGCCGGCGGACCTCGACCTCGAGTCGATCGACGTCGACGCCGCGAAGCGCACGCGCTCGGTGATCATGTTCCTCGGCCCGCTGCTCGGGATGCGCTCCGAGTTCCACCTGCCGTACGCCGGAGGCTGCGACCTCGGGACCCGGACGGTCGAGCCGCACATGATCGCCCTGCGGCCGTTCGGCCTCTCGGTGCAGGCGACCGCGGGCAGCTACCACGCGACCGTCGCACCGCGCGTGGAGGGCGAGGTCACCGTCGTGCTGACCGAGCGGGGCGACACCGTCACCGAGAACGCGATCATGGCGGCGGCACGTCACCCCGGCATCAGCGTGATCCACAACGCGAGCCCGAACTACATGGTGCAGGACCTCTGCTTCTACCTCGAGCTGCTGGGGGTGCGGATCGACGGCATCGGCACCACGACGCTCCGGATCCACGGCGTGACCGAGATCGACGTGGACGTCGACTACGCACCCTCGGAGGACCCGGTCGAGGCCATGAGCCTGCTCACCGCCGGCATCGTCACCGGTTCGGAGATCACCGTCGCCCGGGTGCCGATCGAGTTCATGCGGATCGAGCTCGCGACGCTGGCCGAGATGGGGCTGCGGTACACCCAGTCCGACGAGTACCCCGCCCGGAACGGACGCACCGCCCTGGTCGACGTGACCGTCCACCCGAGCGCGCTCCGCGCGCCGCTCGACAAGATCCACCCGATGCCGTTCCCGGGGCTGAACATCGACAACCTGCCGTTCTTCGCGGTCATCGCGGCATGCGCGGAGGGCCACACGCTCGTGCACGACTGGGTCTACGAGGGGCGCGCCATCCACCTGACGGACCTCACCCGCCTGGGCGCCGACGTCCGGCTCCTCGACCCGCACCGCCTCGACGTCATCGGCCCGACCCGCTGGTCCGGGGCCGAGGTGAGCTGCCCACCGGCGCTACGGCCGGCCGTCGTGATCCTGCTCGCGATGCTCGCCGCGCGCGGCACATCGGTGCTGCGCAACGTCGACATCATCTCGCGCGGCTACGAGCAGCTGCAGGAGCGCCTCATCGAGCTCGGCGCTCAGATCGAGACGTTCCGCGACTGACGGTCGGGCGGCCGGGATGCCGCTCGATCCGCCTCGGCCGGTCGCCGCCTCGGGTGCCGACCGTCACCGCGTCGTGTAGTTCGGCGCCTCGATCGTCATCTGGATGTCGTGCGGGTGGGACTCCTTGAGCCCGGCCGCCGTGATCCGGACGAACTGACCACGGTCCTGCAGCTCCGGGATCGTGCGAGCCCCGACGTAGAACATCGACTGGTGGAGGCCACCGATCAGCTGGTGCGCGACCGCGCGGAGCGGGCCGCGGTAGGGCACCTGGCCCTCGATCCCCTCCGGGACGATCTTCTCGTCGGAGGCCACGTCCGCCTGGAAGTAGCGGTCCTTGGAGTAGGAGACCCGACCGCGCGACGCCATGGCTCCGAGCGAGCCCATCCCGCGGTAGTGCTTGAACTGCTTCCCGTTGACGAGCACGAGGTCACCGGGGCTCTCCTCGCAGCCGGCGAGCAACGAGCCGAGCATGACGCTGTCCGCCCCGGCGACGAGTGCCTTCGCGATGTCGCCGGAGTACTGCAGGCCACCGTCTCCGATCACCGGGACACCGGCGGGGGCCGTCGCCTTCGAGGCCTCGTAGATCGCGGTGATCTGCGGGACGCCGACGCCGGCGACGACGCGCGTCGTGCAGATCGACCCCGGTCCGACACCCACCTTGACGCCGTCGACGCCCGCGTCGACCAGGGCCTGGGCGCCGGCGCGCGTCGCGACGTTCCCGCCGATCACCTCGACACCGCGCGCCGCGGGATCGGACTTCAGACGACGGATCATCGCGAGCATCGCCTGTGCGTGTCCGTGCGCCGTGTCCACCACCACGACGTCCACGCCGGCCTCGACCAGCGCCATCGCGCGCTCCCACGCGTCGCCGTAGAAGCCCACGGCCGCGGCGACCCGCAGCCGTCCTTCGTCGTCCTTCGTCGCGTCGGGGTACTGCTCCGTCTTGACGAAGTCCTTCACGGTGATCAGACCGGACAGTCGACCGGCGGCATCGACCAGCGGGAGCTTCTCGATCTTGTGCTTGGCGAGGAGCGCGGCAGCGTCGTCGCGTGCGATCCCGACCGGGGCGGTGACCAGCGGCATCGGCGTCATGACCTCGCGCACCCGACGCGTCGCGAACTCCGCCGCCGGGACGAACCGCAGGTCACGGTTGGTGATGATCCCGAGCAGCGTCCGGTCGCCGTCGACCACGGGAAGCCCGGACACCCGGTACTTGCCGCACAGCGCGTCGAGCTCGGCGAGGGTGGCGTCCGGGCCGACGGTCACGGGGTCGGTGATCATCCCGGACTCGGACCTCTTCACGAGGTCGACCTGGTGGGCCTGGTCGTCGATCGAGAGGTTGCGGTGAAGCACGCCGATACCGCCCTGGCGCGCCATCGCGATCGCCATGCGCGCCTCGGTCACGGTGTCCATCGCGGCGGACAGGAGCGGGACGGACATCGAGATGTTCCTGGTCAGCCGCGTCTGGGTGCTCACCTCGGACGGGATCACATCACTCTCGCCCGGGAGCAGGAGGACGTCGTCGTACGTCAGTCCGGTGAGGGCGAACGGGTCGCGGGGAGTGTCGGGTCCAACGATTCCGGGCTCAACCATCTGCCGATGATACGTCGGCGTGCTGAACGCCCGGCGCGGCGGAGGACGCCGCGGGGGCTCCTGGGGTCAGCGGATCAGACCACGACGGATCCCGATCGCGACGGCCTGGGCGCGGTCCGCTGCGCCGAGCTTGCGGAACAACCGGCGGGCGTGGGTCTTGACGGTGTCCTCGCTCAGGAACAGCTCGGCGCCGATCTGCGAGTTCGACCGGCCGTTGCTCATGCCCGTCAGGACCTCGAGCTCACGCTTCGTCAGGACCACCTCGGCGCCGCCCGACACCGGCGAGCGGGACCCGATCGAGGCGATCGGGACGCTCGCCGTGGCAGGTGCGCGCGTCGAGGTCGACGCGGCGGCCATCACCCCGTCCACCCGAGGGTGCAGGACCGGCCCCGTGGTGAGGTGCGCGAACACGGCGGCGAGCTCCGGGACGCCGACATCCGGCGCCAGGTAGCCGCGGGCGCCCAGGTGGATCGCGCGGTCGAGCGCGACCTCGTCCCCCGGCACCGCGAGCATGACGACGGTCGTGCCGTCGGAGACCGTCCGAAGACGCCGGATCGCCTCGACCGGACCGGTGCCGGGCAGGTGGGCGTCGAGCAGGACGATCGTCGGTGCCGCGCGGCGCGCGAGCACGAGCAGCTCCTCTGCGGACGCCGCGGACCTGACGGGTGCCAGACCGGGGACGCCGTGCGCCGCGGCCACCAGTCGATCGCGTACCACCGATGACCCGTGGCACACCACGACTCCGCTCACCGGGGTCCCCTCTCGCGTCGCGTCGCAGCCCCGGCTCCTACCGGTCCCGCATGATCCTTCTCGGGTATCGACCCGTCGAGGCCCGGAGGTGAGCCCGACCGCGGGGTGAAAAGGAACACCTCGCGCACGGGAGGGGTCACCCGCAGACGGCGAGGACCTCGTGGAGGAGTCCGGTGAGGCTCCGGTTCCGGTGCACGGTGGGTCCCCACGGCAGCTCGACGGCGGAGGGCTCGTCGGCGATCGCGAGGAACAGGGGCAGCTCCGGGTGCGCCTCGTGCAGCGCATGCACCACGGCCAGGTCGGGTGAGCGGCCGTCGGCCAGCATCACGACGGCCGCGGGGTTCGCCATCGTGGCGATCTCGACGACGCGGTGCGGCTCGAGCAGGCCCGTGACCACGCGCGCGTCCACGGCACGGTCGGACAGCGCGGCCGCGAGCGCATGCAGCGCCACGGGTCGCACCTCGCCGGGCCCCGCGAGCAGGAGCACCACAGCGATCCTCGCGGACGACGTCCGGTCGCCCGCTGTGCGGCGGCGCAGTGCGGCGAGCACCGATCCGTAGAGGAGGGCGTCGGGGTCCTCACCGGGCTGTCCCAGGACGGTGCGTGGGACCAGCGCGGCCCGGGCCGGCTCGACGAGCTCGCTCCACCAGGTCAGGACGTCCTCGCCGTCGGGGAGCTCGAGAAGGCGACGGCACGCGGTCTCGTCGCCCGCGAGCACGGCGTCGACGACCGCGGTCGACGTGGAGCGACCGCGCCACGGCACCGAGACGAGGTACGGTCCCCGATCACCGGCGACGTGACCCGCTTCTCCGTCGAGCTCGGCCGCGAGCGCGACGCGAGCGGCCTCGGCCGGCGCGACGCCGTCGAGCGTGAGACTGCGCATCACCATGAGCCGCGCGACGTCGTCTCCGCTGTACCGACGGTGCGAACCGGCCAGGTGGGCCGACGGCCCGAGCCGGTATCGGCGGTCCCACGTCCGGAGCGTCGCAGGGGCGACACCGAGGCGACGCGCAACCGCGGCGACCGTGAGAGCCGGCACCGTCGACTCGCTCGACGCCGGTCGCCCGGCAGAGCCACGAGGGTGCACGGAGCTGGGCATGCCTCGATTGTGCCCACGGTCCGCACCGAACGCACGTTGGCTCACCGGGTGAACCGGGGCGATTCACCATCAACATCGACGACACGCCGCGAATGCGAACCAGAAGCGACCAAAGCCTTGAACAACTTGTGGCGCGGTTATAGCGTGGCGATGCGCGAGGTCGACGGCGCGACATCGTCGTCGGTCGGGTTCGTGCACGCGACGCGGTCACGAGGTAGCCGGTTCGAACGGGCAACGGCAGACGACCTGGAGGAGTTCAGATGGCTGAGATCTCACGACTGCCCGGTCCAGTGATGGACCTGTGGGAATGGCAGTTCGACGGAGCGTGCCGTGAGGCGGACCCGACGCTGTTCTTCCACCCCGAGGGCGAGCGCGGATCCGCCCGCCGCCGACGCGCCGAGGCCGCGAAGGCCGTGTGCGCGACGTGCCGGGTGCTCGAGCAGTGTCGACGCCAGTCCCTGACCGTCCGCGAGCCGTACGGCGTCTGGGGCGGACTCTCCGAGGACGAGCGCGTCGCGATGCTGACCCACCAGGTGCGCAAGGCAGGCTGACGACGGCTCGACGCCCGCCACCTGGGGGGTGACACGACGAGGCCCCGTCCGGCAGCTGCCGGACGGGGCCTCGTCGTGAGGGTCGGCCCGAGCTGCAGCCGACCGACGGGACTACTTGACGACGATCGCGAGGATGTCGCGCGCCGAGAGGATCAGGTACTCCTCACCGGAGTACTTCACCTCGGTCCCGCCGTACTTGCTGTAGATGACCTTGTCGCCGATGGCCACATCCAGGGGGATGCGGTTCCCGTTGTCGTCGACACGACCGGGTCCGACAGCGAGGACCTCGCCCTCCTGGGGCTTCTCCTTGGCGCTGTCCGGGATGACAAGACCGGAGGCCGTCGTCTGCTCTGCCTCGAGAGTCTTGACGACGATCCGGTCCTCGAGCGGCTTGATGGAGACCGACACAGCGGACCTCCCCTTCGCATGTGAGTTCTTCAGTGATGTCCGATGCCACACCGCAGGGTCGCCCGTCGTCGCGGGTGCCGGACAGACCGACCAGCGCAGCTGGCACTCTCCTGCGGAGTGTGCCAGCAGCAAATCTAGGCGCGACCTAGCACTCGGTCAAGGCGAGTGCCAGTGCGCGCGGCCGTCACGGCTCTCCCCACGGATCCACGCACGGCTCCGCGTGGAAGGATCGCCCGCATGGACGCCGCCGGCCTGACCCTTCTCCTCAGCCCCTCGGGCTGGGCGCTGCTCGGTGCGCTCCCGCCGTACGACGAGTCACGGACGCTCGCGATCTCCGAGCGGCTGCGGCGGGAGGGACTCGACCCGGAGCTCGTCGCCGCCGCGCTCACGCAGTCCCGCCTGCGCGCCAAGGCGCACGCCAAGCTCGGTACGTTCGCCGACGGGATGCTCTTCACCCCGACCGGGCTCGAGCAGGCGACGCGCCTCGAGGTGGCGGCCCGCCACGCGCAACGCTTCGTCGAGGCCGGGATCACCCACGTGGCCGATCTCACCTGCGGGATCGGCGCGGATGCGATGGCGTTCGCCGGCATGGGTCTGCGGGTGCTGGCGATCGACGCCGACGAGGTCACCGCGGCGATCGCGACCGTGAACCTCCGGCACTTCCCCGAGTCCGAGGTGCGGCACGCCGACTCGCTGACCGTCGACCTCGCCGGGGTCGACGGCGCGTACGCGGACCCGGCGCGCCGGACGACCGCGGGCAGCAGGGTGCACGACCCCGCGGCCTACTCACCTCCGCTTGACGCCGTTCTCGCCGTGCGGTCGCGCGTGCCGGCGCTCGGCGTCAAGGTCGGGCCCGGGATCCCGCACGGCGCGCTGCCGCCGGACGCCGAGACGCAGTGGGTCTCGGTCGACGGGGACGTCGTCGAGGCGGGCCTGTGGTTCGGTCCGCTCGCGCCGCACGGTCCCGGGCGCAGCGCCCTCGTACTCCGGGGCGGCGGGGCTCACGTGCTCCGCGCCGACCCGGGTGCCGACCGCCCCCCGGTCGGCGCGGTCGGCGAGTACCTGTTCGAGCCGGACGGCGCGGTGATCCGCGCGGGCCTGGTCGGCGAGGTCGCGGGCCTGGTGGGCGGCAGGCTGATCGACCCGACCATCGCCTACGTGACGGCGGACACGTCGAACCGGACACCGCTCGCGACGGGGTACCGGGTCCTCGACACGCTGCCGTTCGGCCTCAAGCGCCTCCGGTCGTACCTTCGCGAACGCGACGTCGGTCGGCTGACGATCAAGAAGCGCGGGACGGCGGTCGTGCCCGAGCAGCTGCGCACACAGCTCGACCTGCACGGTCGTGCCGAGGCGACGATCGTCCTGACGCGAGTCGCCGGTCGCCAGGTCGTCCTGCTCGTGGACCCTGTCTGACGACGGACTCACGCCTGCCTCGCGCCTGTCCGACTCCTGTCTGGCAGGCGGCCGGCCGGGTCGCGCGAGCGGCCCGTCGCCACGGAACGGCACGGCATCCGCACTGTCACGGCAGGATGGTCCCCATGGAGATCCCGTTCGCCCGGTCCGCCCGCTCGAGCGTGGGCATCGAGTGGGAGCTCGCGCTCGTCGACAAGGACTCGGGAGACCTCCGCCAGGTCGCGCAGACGGTTCTCGACGCGGTGCGGCCGCCTGCGGGGGGCGAGCACCCGCGCATCCGCCAGGAGCTCCTGCTCAACACCGTCGAGGTGGTGTCCGGGGTGTGCCGGACGGTCGGCGAGGCGGGTGCGGACCTCGAGCGCGCGATCGGGGAGGTGCGCACGGTGACGGACCCGCTGCGCGTCGAGCTGATGTGCGCAGGGACCCACCCGTTCGCGCAGTGGGCGCACCAGAAGGTGACCGACAAGGAGCGCTACGCGACCCTGATCGATCGCACGCAGTGGTGGGGACGCCAGATGCTCATCTACGGCGTGCACGTGCACGTGGGCATCGAGGACCGCGACAAGGTCCTGCCGATCTCGCGAGCGATGGTCACGACGTTCGCCCACCTGCAGTCGCTCTCGGCGTCATCGCCGTTCTGGGGCGGCAAGGACACCGGGTACGCGTCGAACCGCGCCCTGATGTTCCAGCAGCTGCCGACAGCGGGGCTGGGCTTCCAGTTCGAGCGATGGGACCAGCTCGAGGCGTACGTCGCCGACATGCTGCACACCGGGGTGATCGACCAGTTCGACGAGATCCGCTGGGACATCCGTCCGTCGCCCCGGTTCGGCACCCTCGAGATGCGCATCTGCGACGGGGCGTCGAACATCACCGAGGTCAAGGCGCTCGCCGCACTCACCCACTGCCTCGTCGAGCACTACTCGACCCTGCTCGACGTGGGCAAGCCGTTGCCCACGATCCCGCCGTGGTTCGCGCAGGAGAACAAGTGGCGCTCGGCGCGCTACGGCATGGACGCGATCATCATCCTGGACGCCTCGGGTGAGGAAGGGCTCGTGACCGACGCCGTCACGGAGCTCGTGCGCGTGCTCGAGCCGGCGGCCGAGCGCCTGGGGTGCGCGGCGGAGCTCGACTCCGTGCGCCTCATCCTGCGACGCGGTGCGAGCTATCAACGTCAGCGCGCGGCCGCCCGCAGAGCAGGTGGCGAGCTCGACGCGGTCGTCGCGTCGCTCGTCGCCGAGATGCGCGCCGGGCGGCCCGTGTAGGACCGGTCGACGGCACCGGCGTCGGCGCGGCCGAGGGGACGGCGCGACGCGGCTGACCGCGCCGGGCGTCGCGGCCGACGAGGACGGGCGTTCGGACGGGCCTCAGACCAGCACGGACTCGAGCGGCATCGACGAGTCGACGGGAAGGTCGAGGGCCGACGGTGGGAGACCGCGCCGGACCGCCGCCGCACCGACCGCGGCGATCATCGCCCCGTTGTCCGTGCAGAAGCGGATCGGTGGGATGCGCAGCTCGATGCCCGCCTCGGCGCAGCGGACGGCTGCCAGATCGCGCAGCTGCGAGTTCGCGGAGAAGCCACCACCGATCACGAGCGTGTCGACGCCGTTCCGCAGGCAGGCCGCGATCGCCTTCGCGGTCAAGACGTCCGCCACGGCGGCGGCGAACGACGCCGCGACGTCCGTGAGCGGGATCTCCTCGCCCGCGTCCTGCCGTGCCTCGACCCAGCGCGCCACGGCCGTCTTGAGTCCCGAGAAGGAGAAGTCGTACGCGTGCGCCGGCTGGTCCTTGGCAGCAGTCAACCCGCGCGGGAAGCGGATCGCGGTGGGGTCGCCCTCGCGCGCGAGACGGTCGATGTGCGGCCCGCCGGGATACGGCAGCCCGAGCAGCCGACCGACCTTGTCGAAGGCCTCACCCGCCGCGTCGTCGAGCGTCGACCCGAGCTCGGTGACGCCGGTGACGATGTCGTCGACGAGCAGCAGGCTCGAGTGACCTCCGGACACCACGAGCGCCATCAGCCGCTCCGGGAACGGCCCGTGGACGAGCTCGTCCACGGCGGCGTGCCCGATCACGTGGTTGACGCCGTACAACGGGACGTCCAGCGCGACGGCCAGGGCCTTCGCAGCCGAGGCGCCGACCGTCAGCGGTCCGACCAGTCCCGGGCCGGCCGTGACCGCGATCGCGTCGATGTCCGCCAGCCCGACCCCGGCACCCGCGAGCGCGTGCTCGATCGTCGGGATCATCGCCTCGAGGTGCGCCCGCGAGGCGATCTCCGGGATGATCCCGCCGAACCGCGCGTGCTCGTCCATCGAGCTCGCGACCGCGTCGAACAGCAGCTCGGTCGCGTCCGGTCCGACCCGGACGACCGCGACGCCGGTCTCGTCGCACGAGGTCTCGATCCCGAGGACGAGAGGGCCAGGGGCGTGCACGTCAGCCATGCGGCCAGGGTAGTCGGCGCGACAGACGCCTGCGCCGACGGGTCGTGGCAGGCGTGAGCGATGTCACGATCGACGGCGGAATCCGACCGGGAAGTTTATGGTTCAAGCATCCGTGACCCTCGACGCGCAGGACCTGACCACCCTCGACGTCGACGCGAGCATTCTCGCCGTCGACGACACCGTTGCAGACCTCTTGTTCAGGTCCGCCCGTAGCGTCAACACCTTCACCGACGAGCCGGTCGCCGACGAGCAGGTCCGGGCCGCGTACGACCTGCTCCGGTGGGGACCGACGGCCATGAACGCGAGCCCGCTGCGGTTGCTGCTCGTCCGCTCCGCCGAGGCCCGCGAGCGACTCGCCGGGCACATGTCCGAGGGCAACCGCGACCGCGTGCTCGCCGCGCCGCTGACGATCGTCGCCGCCGCCGACACCGACTTCCACGAGCACCTCGGCACCCTGGTGCCCCACCTGCCGGGCGCACGCGACAGGTTCGCGGGCGACCCGCAGGCGCGCGCCGGGATGGCGCGCACGTCGGCCCTGATCCAGATCGGCTACCTGGTCGTCGCGCTCCGCGCCGTCGGCCTGCACGTCGGGCCGATGGGCGGCATGGACGCGGCAGGCATCGATGCGGAGTTCTTCGCCGGGAACGGCTGGACCGCGCTGCTCGTCCTCAACGTCGGGCAGCCGTCCGGGCCCGAGTCCGTACGACCACGGGCACCGCGGTTGGAGTTCGGCGACGCGGCCACCGCGGTCTGACGACCGGCCCCGGCCCGGGTCTGGCCGCTTCCGCGCGGTCGCCGCGCGTCCCTGGGGGTGAGGTCACGCACCCGACGCGACCGGCCGCCCCGGATCGGCGGACCACTGCGACCACGAACCGGCGTACAGAGCGGCCTCGACACCGATGGAAGCCAGGGCGGCCACCTCGTGGGCGGCCGTGACGCCCGACCCGCAGT
>DATKTF010000300.1:0-2261 GCA_035531255.1 Cellulomonadaceae bacterium | reverse complement strand
CCACGACTCTTCCGGTCCCCTCCCCGGGTGCCGTCCCCGACCTCGCGCACGCAAGCCGCCTGGCGGACCGACCGCCGCTGCGCCGGGTCCGGCGGGAGCGGCCCAGCTACACGAGCACCGTGATCCTGCTGCTGGGGGCGGCCTACTGCCTGCTTCCCGTGGTGTGGGTGCTCGTCGCGTCGAGCAAGAGCGCCGGGGAGCTGTTCTCGACCTTCACGTTCGCGCCCTCGTCCCACCTGATCGACAACATCAGGACGCTGTCGGCCTACCGCGACGGCCTCTACTGGCGATGGATGGCCAACACGGCGCTGTACGCGGGGGTGGGCGGCCTGCTCTCGGTGATCGTCTCGGCTGCCGCCGGCTACGGGCTCGCGATGTACTCGTTCGCAGGGAAGAAGGCCATCTTCAACGTCCTGCTGGCCGGGGTGCTCGTCCCCGGTGTCGTGCTCGCGATCCCTCAGTACCTGCTGCTCGCCAAGGTCGGGCTCACCAACACCTACTGGTCGGTGCTGCTGCCGAGCATCATCAGCCCGTACGGGATCTACCTGGCCCGGATCTACGCCGCCGCGTCGGTGCCCACGGACGTCGTGGAGGCCGCGCGGACCGACGGCGCCCGGGAGCTCACGATCTTCCGCAAGATCGCCACCCCGATGATGATGCCCGGCCTGGTGACCGTGTTCCTGTTCCAGTTCGTCGCGATCTGGAACAACTTCATGCTGCCGTACATCATGCTCGGCAGCGACCAGCTGTTCCCGATCACCGTCGGGCTCTCGGGCCTGCTGAACCAAGGGGCGTCGGTGCCGGCGATGTACACCTCGGTGCTGACGGGTGCGCTGCTGTCGATCATCCCGCTGATCGCCCTGTTCCTCACGTTGCAGCGCTACTGGCAGGTGGACCTCGCGGCGGGCGCGGTCAAGAGCTGACATGGCCCTAGAGTCACGATCTGTGGACAGACCCGCTGCGAAGAGGCGCCCGACGATCCGCGACGTCGCGGCCGTGGCCGGCGTCTCGCGCGGGACGGTCTCGCGGGTGATCAACGGCGGGCACTGGGTGTCGCCGGAGGCGCTCGCGGCGGTCAACGAGGCGATCCGGACCACCGGGTACGCGGCGAACCAGCATGCGCGCAGCCTCGCGACGGGTCGCTCCAACTCGATCGCGTTCCTGCTGACCGAGCCGCAGCACCTGCTCTTCGAGGACCCCAACTTCTCGATCCTGCTGCGGGGCGCGGCCGAGGCGCTCGCGCGGCGCGAGCTGCCGCTCCTGCTCATGGTGGCGAGCACCCCGGAGGAACGACGCCGGATCACGGCCTACGTCACCGCGGGGCACGTCGACGGCGTGCTGCTGATCTCCTCGCACGCGGGCAACCCCATCGTCGCGTCGCTGCTCCGCAACGAGATCCCGATGATCGCGTGCGGCGTCCCGCTCGGCTTCGAGCAGCAGGTGGGCTACGTGACCGCCGACGACGCGGCCGGCGCCCGCACCATGACGCGGCACCTCGTCGACCGCGGGTGCCGCCGGATCGCGACGATCACCGGACCGATGGACACCCCGGGCGGCACGATCAGGCTCGCGGGCTTCACCGCGGAGCTCGGTGACGCGTTCGACGAACGACTCGTCGCGCACGGGGACTACACGCGCGCGGGCGGTGAGCGCGCGATGCGGGAGCTGCTCGACGGGGCCCCCGACCTCGACGGGGTCTTCGTCGCGTCCGACCTGATGGCGGCCGGGGCGCTCACCGTGCTGCGCGAGGCGGGTCGACGCGTCCCCGACGACGTCGCCGTCGGCGGCTTCGACGACTCGGGGCTCGCCGCGACCCTCGTCCCGCCGCTCACGACGATCCGTCAGCCCCTCGAGCGGATCAGCGAGGAGATGGTGCGACTCCTGCTCGAGGTGATCGACGGCCAGGAGCCGGCGGCGATCACCCTGCCGACGGCCCTCGTGGTGCGCGAGTCTGCCTGACGCGCGGCGCGTTCCCGGTCGGCGCGGCGCGTCCCCGGTCCGTGCGTGCCGGACCGGGGACGTCCCGCCGATCAGCGGCTGAGGAGGACCTTCAGGGCCTTGGTCTGCGCCGCGTTCCCGAACGTCTCGTACGCGGACATGACGTCGTCGAGCCCGAAGCGGTGCGTGACGAACGTGTCGACCGGCAGCTTGCCCTGTGCCACGAGCTTGAGCAGCATGCCGAGCGACGTCGTGTTCACGAGGCCCATGCTGATCGTGATGTTCTGGATCCACAGCCGGTCCAGCTCGAGCTCGACCGACCG
>DATKTF010000299.1:0-5071 GCA_035531255.1 Cellulomonadaceae bacterium | reverse complement strand
CGCCGCACCGTCGAACGTGCGGTCGTCGTGCACGAAGCCCCGCGTGAGGAACTCGAGCGGCTCGGCAAGCCCGTTCGTCGCCGGGTCCACCAGGGCGAGAACCGTGACGACACCGCCCTCGCGGAGCAGTCGCCGCTCCTTGAGGGTGTCCTCCGTCGCGCGACCGACCGTCTGGCCGTCGACGTACACCATGCCGGCCTGGACCTGCCCGGAGATGGTGGCCCGACCGTCGATCAGGTCGATCGTGATGCCGTCGCGACCGACGATGACGCGCTCCGGGTCCACGCCGGTGCGCACCGCGATCTCGGCGTTCGCGTGCAGGTGCTTCGACTCGCCGTGGATGGGCAGGACGTTCCCCGGCTTGATGAGGTTGTAGCAGTAGACGAGCTCACCCTCACTCGCGTGACCGGAGACGTGCACCTTGGCGTTGCCCTTGTGCACGACCTTCGCCCCGAGATCGGTGAGCTTGTTGATGACCCCGTAGATCGCGTTCTCGTTGCCCGGGATCAGCGAGCTCGCGAGCAGCACGGTGTCACCCTCGCTGATCTTGATCTGGTGGTTGCCGTTGGCCATCCGCGAGATCGCGGCCATCGGCTCACCCTGTGAGCCCGTGCAGACGAGCGTGATCTTGTCGTCCGGCATCGCCTCGAGCTTCTTGACGTCCACGACGAGGCCCCGCGGGATCCGCAGGTACCCGAGGTCCCGGGCGATCCCCATGTTGCGCACCATCGAACGACCCACGAACGCGACCTTGCGACCGTTCGCGTGCGCCGCGTCGAGCACCTGCTGGATCCGGTGCACGTGGCTCGCGAAGCTCGAGACGATGATCCGCCGCGGTGCGGTCGCGAACACGTGGTCGATCGCCGGGGCGAGCTCACGCTCGGAGGTCGTGAAACCGGGCACCTCGGCGTTCGTGGAGTCGACCATGAAGAGGTCGACGCCCTCCTCACCGAGCCGCGCGAACGCGCGGAGGTCGGTGATGCGGTCGTCGAGCGGGAACTGGTCCATCTTGAAGTCGCCCGTGTTGAGCACCATGCCGGCACCCGTCCGGATGGCCACCGCGAGCCCGTCGGGGATCGAGTGGTTCACCGCGACGAACTCGAGGTCGAATCCACCGGTGAGGTGGCGGTCGCCGGCCTCGACATGGACCGTCACAGGCTTGATGCGGTGCTCCTTGAGCTTCGCCTCGATGAAGGCGAGCGTGAGCTCCGACCCGATCACCGGGATGTCCGCCCGCTCCTTGAGCAGGTACGGGACTCCCCCGATGTGGTCCTCGTGGCCGTGCGTGAGGACGATCGCGACGATGTCGTCGAGCCGGTCACGGATCGAGGTGAAGTCCGGCAGGATCACGTCGATCCCGGGCTGGCTCTCCTCCGGGAAGAGGACGCCGCAGTCGACCACGAGCAGCTGCCCGTCGTACTCGAAGACCGTCATGTTGCGGCCGATCTCACCGAGACCGCCGAGAGGGGTGATGCGCAGCGCGCCGCGAGGAAGAACGGGCGGCGCTGCGAGTTCGCGCGAGTGAGCAGATTGCACGGGTTCAAGCTCCCATGGAGAGGAACGGCGCATTCGCCGTGTGAAGAATGCGGAGCGGCATGGTGCGGTACTGTCCGCGGCGCGATCGCGCGTGCTCAGGGGCCCGCGCGACGGTCCGGGTGGATCCGGCGCAAGGACATGACGTACCGCCTCAGGGTCCACGGTACCCGCAGGTCACGTCCGGTGGCGTCCGCCGACGTGCAGCAGGCCCCGCGGGGGATCTCCTCCCACCCGCGGGGCCCGCTGTGCTCAGGACGAGCCCGTCACGAGCCCGTCACGAGCCCGGTGCGGGCTCGTGCCGAGCGGCACGTCAGCGCGAGTCGCTCGACGCCCCCTCGACGGTGGCGCGGCCGGCCTCGAGCCGGGCCACCGGGACACGGAACGGCGAGCACGACACGTAGTCGAGACCGACCTCGTGGAAGAAGTGCACCGACTCCGGGTCACCACCGTGCTCGCCACACACACCGAGCGTGAGGTCCGGACGGGCCGCGCGGCCCTCCTCGACGGCGATCCGCACGAGCCGACCGACGCCGCTGCGGTCGATCGTCTCGAACGGCGACACGCTGATCACGCCACGGTCGGTGTACTCCGAGAAGAACGCCCCCTCGACGTCGTCCCGTGAGAAGCCCCACGTCGTCTGCGTGAGGTCGTTGGTGCCGAAGGAGAAGAACTCCGCGACCCCCGCCATGCGGTCCGCCGTGAGCGCGGCGCGCGGCAGCTCGATCATCGCGCCGATCGGGATGTGCAGCTCGACCCCCTCGGCGGCGGCGACCTCGGCGAGGATCAGCTCGGCCTCGTCACGGATGAGGTGCAGCTCCATGACCGACGCCGCGAGCGGGATCATGATCTCCGCGTGCGGGTGGCCGCCGTCGTGCATCCGTTGCGCGGTCGCCTCGGCGACAGCACGGATCTGCAGGGCGAACAGCCCCGGCACGACGATCCCGAGGCGCACGCCGCGCAGCCCGAGCATCGGGTTCGCCTCGTGCATGCGCTTGACCGCCGCGAGCAGCACGGTGTCCCGCTCGAACTCCTCGGTCGTCTCCTCCTCGATCCCACGGCTACGACGCTCGCTCGCGAGGGCGACCTTGACCGAGAGCTCCGTGAGGTCCGGAAGGAACTCGTGCAGCGGCGGGTCGATCAGCCGGATCGTCGTCGGCAGTCCGTCCATCTGCTCGAGGATGTCGACGAAGTCGGCGCGCTGAAGGGGCAGGAGCGCATCGAGAGCGGCCTGGTGCTCGACCGGGTCCCGGGCCAGGATGACGCGTTCGATCAGGACGCGACGCTCTCCGAGGAACATGTGCTCGGTCCGGCACAGGCCGATCCCCTGCGCACCCCAGACACGCGCCCGGTGCGCGTCCTCGGCGGTGTCCGCGTTGGCGTGCACCCGCAGCCGGCGGACCGCGTCCGCATGCGTGAGGATCCGGTCGACCGCCTTGACCAGCTCGGCGGTCTCCTCGGCATCTGCGCCGTGCACGTTGGCAAGAGCGACGTCGAGACCCTCCTCGAGGTACTGCACGACGGGCGACGGCACGACGGGGACGTCTCCGAGGAAGATCTCCCCGGTCGACCCGTCGATCGCGATCGTCTCTCCCTCGCTGATCACCCGCGTGCCGACCGTGACGGTGCGAGCCGTGGCGTCGACCTCGAGCTGCTCGGCGCCGACGACGCAGGTGGTACCCATGCCACGCGCCACCACGGCGGCGTGCGACGTCTTGCCGCCGCGCGAGGTCACGACCCCGACCGCTGCGATCATCCCGCCGAGATCGTCCGGGTTCGTCTCACGACGGACCAGGATCACGTCCTTGCCGCTCGCCGCCCACTCCTGCGCGGTCGCGGAGTCGAAGACGACCTGCCCCACGGCGGCACCGGGAGACGCGGCCATCCCGGTGGCGAGCAACGTCCGGTCGGCGTCGGAGTCGAACTGCGGGAACATCAGCTTGCTGAGCTGCGCGCCGGTCACCCGCTCGAGGGCCTCGTCGAGGGTGATGAGGTGCTCGTCGACGAGCTGCGTCGCGATCCGGAACGCGGCGGCCGCGGTGCGCTTGCCGACGCGCGTCTGGAGCATCCAGAGCTTGCCTCGCTCGACCGTGAACTCGATGTCGCACAGGTCGCGGTAGTGGGTCTCGAGGCGACGCATGGCGAGGCGCAGCTCACCGTGGGAGACCGGGTCGAGCTGCTCGAAGTCGGCCAGGCTCAGGGTGTTGCGGATACCCGCGACGACGTCCTCGCCCTGCGCGTTGGGCAGGTAGTCGCCGTAGTCCCCGGACTTGCCGGTGGAGGGGTCACGCGTGAAGCAGACGCCGGTGCCCGAGTCGGGACCGAGGTTGCCGAACACCATGCTCACGATGTTGACCGCGGTGCCGAGATCGTCGGAGATGCGCTCGCGACGGCGGTACAGGCGTGCCCGCTCGGTGTTCCACGAGTCGAAGACCGACGTGATGGCGAGGTCGAGCTGCTCGCGCGGATGCTGGGGGAACTCCCGCCCGGACTGCGTCCGGACGATCCCCTTGAAGATCTCGACGAGCTCCTGGAGGTCGCCCGCGGTGAGATCGGTGTCGACCGTGACGCCGCGCGCCCGCTTCATCGCGTCGAGCGCATGCGCGAACAGGTCGCCGTTGATCTCGAACACCGTCTTGCCGAACATCTGGATCAGCCGGCGGTACGAGTCCCACGCGAACCGCTCGTCGTCCGAGAACTTGGCCAGCCAGAGCACCGACGCGTCGTTGAGGCCGACGTTGAGGACGGTCTCCATCATGCCGGGCATCGAGAACTTCGCCCCGGACCGCACCGAGACGAGCAGAGGGTCGTGGAAGTCCCCGAGAGAGCGGCCGAGCGAGTCCTCGAGACGGCGGATCGCCATCGTCACCTCGACGCGGAGCTCGGGTGGGAGCACGCCCGTCGTCATGTACGTACGGCACGCCTCGGTCGTGATCGTGAAGCCAGGAGGTACAGGGAGGCCCAGTCGCGTCATCTCGGCGAGGTTGGCCCCCTTGCCGCCGAGGAGGTCCTTCTGATCCTTGTTGCCCTCGCTGAAGTCAAAGACGTACTTGGCCACTCTGCGCCTCCCCACGCCGGACGCCGGCACCATTGCCGACGTCACGGTTCCCAGGGTGCCCCCCGCAGCGCGAGCTGTGCAGGGGACCTTCGGCCCGCTTCACCAGGGCAATCGGGCGCCGCACGGGCCTCAACGGTTCGGCTCGCGCGCACCGGCCGGTCGCCGGCCGCTGCGGACCCGCGTCACACGGCTCAGAGCGCGCGGACCATCCGCTCCACGGCCTCGGTGATGACCTCGGGAGAGGTCCCGAGGTTCAGACGCACCCGCCCCTCGCCCCCGGCCCCGAACGGCAACCCCGAGCTCAGCGCCACACGTCCGCGCTCGAGGAAGACCGCGGCCGGGTCGTCGCCGAGCCCGAGCCGACGGCAGTCGAGCCAGGCGAGATAGGTGCCCTCCGGTGGCCGGTAGCCGACGACGGGGAGCCGCTCCGCCAGGAGCTCGCCCAGCAGCACACGGTTGGCTGCGATGTCACGCAGGACG
>DATKTF010000298.1:0-31812 GCA_035531255.1 Cellulomonadaceae bacterium | reverse complement strand
GTCCGGCCCGTCACCGTGAGGCAGTCGCCGTGCAGAAGCCCTGCGTCGAGCAGCGCCTTCATGACCACGGGAACGCCGCCGATGCGGTCGACGTCGTTCATGACGTACCGGCCGAACGGCTTCAGGTCACCCAGGTGGGGGACCCTCGCCGCGACGCGGGTGAAGTCGTCGAGGGTCAGGTCGACCTCGGCCTCGTGCGCGATCGCGAGCAGGTGCAGCACCGCGTTCGTCGACCCTCCGAACGCCATCACGACGGCGATCGCGTTGTCGAACGCCTCCTTGGTCATGATCTGCCGCGCGGTGATGCCCAGCCGGAGCAGGTTCACGACGGCCTCGCCCGAGCGCACCGCGAAGGTGTCCCGACGCCGGTCGGCCGACGGCGGGGCGGCGGAGCCCGGCAGCGACATCCCGATCGCCTCGGCGACCGACGCCATCGTGTTCGCGGTGTACATCCCGCCGCAGGCACCCTCGCCCGGACAGATCGCGCGCTCGATGCGGCCGAGGTCCTCGGAGCTCATCAGGCCGCGGGCGCACGCGCCGACTCCCTCGAACGCGTCGATGATCGTGACCTGCTTCTCCGTGCCGTCCTCGAACGTGACGAATCCCGGCATGGTCGATCCCGCGTACAGGAAGACCGACGCGAGGTCCAGACGCGCGGCCGCCATGAGCATGCCTGGGAGCGACTTGTCGCAGCCCGCGAGCAGCACCGAGCCGTCCAGCCGCTCGGCCATCATCACCGTCTCCACGCTGTCCGCGATGATGTCCCGGGACACGAGCGAGAAGTGCATCCCCTCGTGACCCATCGAGATGCCGTCGGAGACCGAGATCGTGCCGAACTCGAGCGGGTAGCCGCCAGCGGCGTGCACGCCGTTCTTGGCGGCCTTGGCGAGCCGGTCGAGGGACAGGTTGCACGGCGTGATCTCGTTCCACGAGCTCGCGACGCCGATCTGCGGCTTGGCGAAGTCCTCGTCGCCGAGCCCGACGGCCCGGAGCATCCCCCGCGAGGCAGTGGCCTCGATGCCGTCGGTGACCTGACGGCTACGGGGCTTGATGTCGACCGGGTCCGACCGCTGGGATGTGCTCATGATCGCGAGTCTAGGATGGTCGCCCAGCAGGGTCGCGTGGAGTCCCCGGTCGTGCGACGCCACGGCACCGGGCTCGCTGACGGCCTTCGGCCGAGGGTCGGCGACGCGACGATGGCCATCGTCGGGACTCAATCGTTATCGATATCGTTTATCACGCCGGTAGAGTCTCCCCATGGCTCCTCCGCACAGCGTGACCATCAACGATGTCGCCCGAGAGGCGGGCGTCTCGGTCGCGACCGTGTCCAAGGTCCTGAACCAACGATACGGAGTTGCCGTCGCGACCGCCGCGCACGTCCAAGCGGTCATCGACCGTCTCGGCTACGAGTCGAGCCTCGTCGCCCGCAGCCTTCGATCCCACCGCACCCACGTCATCGGGATCCTGGTGGCCGAGTTCGAGCCGTTCAGCACCGAGCTCCTCAAGGGCCTGTCCAAGGCGATCGGCGGGAGCGGCTACGAGCTGCTCGCATACTCGGGCGGCGGCCGGGCCGGTGGCAACGCCGGCTGGGAGCGTCGCTACCTGTCGCGGCTGAGCGGCACGCTCATCGACGGCGCCATCCTCGTGACACCCACCGTCGTCGACGGCGAGTACACGATCCCCGTCGTCGCCGTTGACCCGCACACGGGACCGAGCGAGCTGCCCACGGTCGACTCCGACAACCTCGCGGGTGCCATCACGGCGACGGAGTACCTGATCAGCCTCGGGCACGTCCGGATCGGATTCCTCGGCGGCCGTCCCGACCTCGAGTCGGCGCGCCTCCGCGAAGAGGGCTACCGACGGGCCCTCGCCGCGGCCGGGATCGACATCAGTCCCGACCTGATCCGGGTGGCAGGCTACCGCGAGGAGACGGCGGACCAGCCGGCGCGCGAGCTGCTCACGATGGCAGACCGGCCGACCGCGATCTTCGCGGCGAACGACATCTCCGCCATCCGCACCGTCGACGTCGCGCGTTCCCTCGGCCTCGGCGTCCCGGACGACGTGTCGGTGATCGGTTTCGACAACGTGCCGGAATCGGCGCTCACCTCCCCGCCGCTCACCACGATCAGCCAGCCCATCCAGCAGATGGGCTTCGAGGCGATGAAGCTGCTCATCGACCTGATCAACCGGACCGAGGTCCAGGCGAAGCATCGACGCCTGCCCACCGCACTCGTCGAACGGGGCTCCTGCCGCGCGGTGTGACCAGTGCCGAGCCGACCGTACAACGATCGGGTCAGCCCGGCACGACGACGTTCAGCAGCGGCTCCCCCACCGCGAGCCGCTCGAGCTGACGTTGGACCAGGGCCACGAACCGCGCGTGCGTCGCGGTCGTGTTTCCGCCGACGTGAGGCGTGAGGATCACGCCCGGTGCCGTCCACAGCGGGTGATCGGGCGGCAACGGCTCGGGGTCGACGACGTCGAGGGCAGCCCGGAGACGGCCGGATCGGAGCTCGGCCACCAGGGCGTCGGTGTCCACGACCTTGCCACGTGACACGTTCACGACCAACGAGCCGTCACGCATCCGCGCGAGGAACGCGGCATCCACCAGGTGGGTGGTCTCGGCGGTCAACGGCGTGATGAGGACGACGACGTCGACGGACGGCAGCAGCACGGCCAGCTCGTCGACGCCGTGCACATGACCGTCGACGTCGTCGCGACCGCTCCGCGCGACCCGCACGACGTCCACGGCGAACGGGCGCAGGCGCGCCGCGATCGCCTGCCCGATCGACCCGGCACCGACCACCATGACGCGGCGATCCGCGAGCGACGTGCTCCGGTGCGGAGACCAGATGCCGGCGTCCTGCAGGCGGACGTACTCGGCGAGCTCACGCAGCGAGGCGAGCAGGAGCCCGATCGCGAGCTCGGCCGTCTCGTCGTCGTGGACGCCTCGCCCGTTGCAGAGCGTCACCCCCGGAGGAAGGTGACGCACGGCGTGCTCGTAGCCCGCGCTCGGGAGCTGTACGAGCGACAACCGCGTGAGCGGTCGGAGCCGCGCGAGCATGTCCCCGCTGACGTAGTGCGGGACGACGACCGCGTCGACCTCCGCCGCGACGTCGGCCGGCAGGTCCTCGGTCATCGACCACTCGACGAGACTCACCTCGTCCGGGAGGTCGAGGTCGGCACCGATCGCCGCGTCCGGGACCGTCAGCACCCTCGGGAACGGCACGGCGATCACCGTCGGTGCTCCTCGGCCAGCAGGCCCATGACGATGCCGTCGCAGCGACGGTCGCCATCCCGGAACGCCTCGCGCAATCGACCCTCGGTCTGGAAGCCCAGCCCCTCGTAGAGGGCAAGGGCCCGCGTGTTGGTGCTCAGCACGGTCAGCCCGACCCGGTGCAGACCGAGACCCTCGAACGCCATGTCCAGGACCAGACCGATCGCCTCGGTGCCGAGCCCACGGCCGCGGTGCGCGGGTCGCATGACGAGTCGCAGGTCCGCGGTGCCCGACTGGAGGTCGATGTGCTTGAGCACCATCTCTCCGAGCATCTCGTCCGACCCGGTCGTCGTGACCGCGAGGTCGATGCGGCCTGGACGGTCGGCGATCGTCGCGCATCGCTCGGCGACCATCTCGCGCGTGTAGACCTCGGTGCGGCCCGTCAGGCGCGCGCTCTCGGGGTCGCTCACGAGGTCCCAGACGGCCTCGACGTCCTCGGGGCCGATCGGCCGCAACCGGATCAGCTCACCCTGCAACGTCGGCTTCTCCATCAGGCTCCTTCGTCGGCGTCGGTCGTCAGGGTCGGTCGTCAGGGTCGGTCGTCAGGGTCGGTCGTCGGGCTCGGTCGTCAGTCTCCGGTCCCGATCCGCTCGACGACCAGCGCGCGCACGCGACCGGCGTCCGCCTGCCCCTTCGTCGCCTTCATGACCGCGCCGATGATGGCGCCCACGGGTCCCAGGTTGCCCGACCGGACCTTCGCGACCACGTCGGGCTGCGCAGCCAGCGCAGCGTCGATCGCTTCGAGGAGCGCACCGTCGTCGGAGACGACCTCCAGACCCCGGGCGGCCACGACCTGCTCCGGGGAGCCCTCGCCGGCCAGCACCCCCTCGAGGACCTGACGGGCGAGCGTGTCGTTGAGACGACCGGAGTCCACGAGCCCCTGCAGCTCGGCGATCTGCGCAGGGGTCACCGGGAGCTCCTCGAGCTCGATCTGGTCGGTCTTGGCATTCCGGGCCAGCTCGCCCATCCACCACTTGCGTGCCGCCGCCGGCGCTGCGCCGGCCGCGACGGTCGCCTCGATCAGGTCGATGGCGCCCGCGTTCACGACATCGCGCATCTCCGCGTCCGCGTAGCCCCACAGCGCCTGCAGACGGTTGCGTCGTGCGACCGGCATCTCGGGCAGCCCGACACGGATCTCCTCGACCCACGCGCGGCTCGGGGCGACGGGGACGAGGTCGGGCTCCGGGAAGTACCGATAGTCCTCGGCGTCCGACTTCACGCGACCGGCTGTCGTGGTACCGGTGTCCTCGTGCCAGTGCCGCGTCTCCTGGGTGATCGTGCCGCCGGCCGCCAGGATCGCGGCCTGCCGCGACACTTCGTAGCGGACGGCACGCTCGACCGAGCGGAACGAGTTGACGTTCTTCGTCTCGGTGCGCGTGCCGAGCGGCGACTCCGGGGTGTCGCGCAGCGAGAGGTTGACGTCCGCCCGGACGTTGCCGCGCTCCATGCGCGCCTCGGAGACGCCCAGGGTGCGGAAGATGTCGCGCAGCGTCTGCACGTACGCGCGAGCCACCTCCGGGGCTCGGGCCCCGGCGCCCGTGATCGGCCTCGTCACGATCTCGACGAGCGGGATCCCGGCACGGTTGTAGTCCACGAGCGAGTACTCCGCACCGTGGATCCGTCCCGTCGCACCGCCGACGTGGGTGTTCTTCCCGGCGTCCTCCTCCATGTGCGCCCGCTCGATCTCGACGCGGAAGATCGTGCCGTCGCCGAGCTCGACGTCCAGGTAGCCGTCGAACGCGATCGGCTCGTCGTACTGCGACGTCTGGAAGTTCTTCGGGACGTCCGGGTAGAAGTAGTTCTTGCGGGCGAACCGGCAGGTCTCGGCGATCGAGCAGTTCAGCGCCAGGCCGATGCGGATCGCATACTCGACAGCCGTGCCGTTCACCACCGGGAGCGCGCCGGGCAGCCCGAGCGAGACCGGCGAGACCGCGGTGTTGGGCTCCTCGCCGAAGACGGCTTCGGCCGGGCAGAACATCTTGGTCCGCGTGCCGAGCTCGACGTGGACCTCGATGCCGATGACCGGGTCGAACCGCGCGATGGCGTCGTCGTAGTCGATCAGGTCGACCGTCGGGCTGCTCACTTGCCTACCTCCAGCTCAGGGGCACGATCGAGGATGTGCCCGCCCCAGACGTGCTCGAGCATCGCCTCGAGGGCCGCGCCCACCCGGTAGAGCCGGTCGTCGGCCTTGGCGGGGGCGAGGATCTGGAAGCCGACCGGGAGGCCGTCGTCGGACAGCCCGGACGGCAGCGACATGCCGGGCACGCCCGCGAGGTTCGCCGGGATCGTGGCGACGTCGTTGAGGTACATCGCCAACGGGTCGTCGAGCTTCTCACCGAGCCGGAACGCCGTGGTCGGCGCGGTCGGCGAGACCAGGACGTCCGCGTGCGTGAACGCCGCAGCGAAGTCGCGCTGGATCAACGTCCGCACCTTCTGCGCCGAGCCGTAGTACGCGTCGTAGTACCCGGCGGAGAGCGCGTATGTCCCCAGGATGATCCGTCGCTTGACCTCGGGCCCGAACCCGGCACCGCGGGTCGCGGCCATCACGCGCTCGGCCGTGACGGGGCCGTCAGCGGGCTCGACCCGCAGGCCGAACCGCATGCCGTCGAACTTCGCCAGGTTGCTCGACGCCTCGCTCGGCAGGATCAGGTAGTACGCACCGAGGGCGTACTCGAAGTGCGGGCACGAGACCTGGACGATCTCCGCCCCGGCCTGCTCGAGCAACGTGAGCGCCTCGCCGAAGCGTGCACGCACACCCGGCTGGTACCCCTCGCCGTCGAGCTCGGTGACGACGCCGACGCGCACGCCGGTCAGGTCACCCCCGGCGCCACGGAGAGCGGCGTCGACCAGCCCGGGGAGGGGCTCGTCGATCGAGGTCGAGTCGCGCGGGTCGTGGCCGCCGATGAGCTCGTGCAGCAGCGCGGAGTCCAGCACGGTCCGGGTGACCGGCCCGGCCTGGTCGAGGGACGACGCGAGAGCGATCAGCCCGTACCGCGACACCCCGCCGTAGGTCGGCTTGACGCCGACGGTGCCGGTGACGGCGGCGGGCTGCCGGATCGACCCGCCGGTGTCGGTGCCGATCGCCAACGGCGCCTCGAAGGCAGCGACCGCAGCGGCGGACCCGCCGCCGGAACCGCCGGGGATCCGGTCCAGGTCCCACGGGTTGTGGGTGTTCCCGTACGCCGAGTGCTCGGTGCTGGACCCCATCGCGAACTCGTCCATGTTGGTCTTGCCGAGGATCGGCAGACCGGCCTGCCGCAGTCGCGTCACGAGGGTCGCGTCGTACGGCGGGATCCAGCCCTCGAGGATCTTCGAGCCGGCCGTCGTCGGCATGTCCTTCGTGACCACGACGTCCTTGACCGCGATCGGGACACCGGCCAGGCGGTGCAGCTGCTCCCCGGCGGCCCGTCGCGCGTCGACGTCGCGCGCGACGGCCAGGGCGTCCTCGGTGTTCACGTAGAGGAACGCGTGCACGGCCGGCTCCACGGCCGCCATCCGGTCCAGGTGTGCCTGGGTCGCCTCGACGCTCGAGACCTCGCGATCGGTGAGCGCGTCCGCGAGGTCGGCCGCACTCAGCCGCGTCACGTCGCCCATCACTCCTCCCCGAGGATCTGCGGGACGAGGAACTTGCCGTCCTCGCTCGCCGGGGCGCTGCGGAGCACGTCGGCGATCGGCAGGGACGGCTCCGGCACGTCCGCACGGAACACGTTCGTCAGAGGCAACGGGTGGCTGGTCGCCGGGACGTCGGGGGTGGCGACCTCGCTGACGCGCGCGACCGACTCGACGATGACGTCGAGCTCCCCCGCGAGCCGGTCCAGCTCGTCGGAGGTCAGGTCGATCCGGGCCAGTGCCGCCACGCGCGCGACCTCGTCGCGAGAGAGGGTGGACATGGCCACGAGTCTAGAGGGTGTGCCCGGCGACCGGTCCGGCCGGCGAGAGCGCGTCGACGTCAGGGGTGCAGGACGTCCGTCGCCCGGCTGACGAGGTCAAGCAGCGCGAGACCGTAGGCCTCGGCGGCCGACGCCGCCGTGTGAACCCGCTCGACGCCTGCCTCGGCACCGGTGACCACGACGCGGGAGCCGTCGTCCGCACGCTCGAGGCGCCGGAACGTCGCGCCGAGGAGCTCGCGCAGCTGGTCCTCGCGCGGCAGCCATACCGCCTGCTCCTGGTCGACCGAGTCGAGTGCCCACTCCGTCGTCCCGTTGAACCCGAGCACCGTCCCGGTGGGGTACTCGTGCGGCTCCACGACCATGTCACTGATCGTGAAGACCTGGTCGTGCAGCCCGGGCTGCGGTATCGCGAAGCGGTCACCGGGCTGCGGGCGCCAGTGCAGGCCGGCGAGCTGGAGTGCGGTGGCGAGCTCAGCAGTGATCATCGCTCCAGTATCAGCCGACACGGTGGCGGCGGCCACGTCGCGCTCGTGCGCCCCGCCTCACCGCTCCCGGTAGTGGTACCTCTCGGCGGGGACGAACCCGAGCGACTCGTAGAGCCGTCGCGCACCAGAGTTCTCGTCCTCGACCTGCAGGAACGCGTGACGTGCGCCTCGACCGGTCGCGGTCTCGAGTGCGACGGCGGTCAAGCTGCGCGCGAGCCCGTGGCCGCGGGCGCGCGTGGACACCGCCAAGCAGGACAGGCCCACCCAGTCGTCCGCCGATGCGGCCCGGAGGACACCCACGACGCCGTCCTGGTCCCGCGCGGCGAGGTACAGCGCCGGCGACCCGGTCACGACCGCCCTTGCGACGGCGGCAGCCGGCTCGGCGTCTCCCGACTTGACGGTGAGCCAGCACGCGAGCCACTCCGCGTCGGGCTCGGCGGCAAGCGTGATCCGGAGGTCGGGCGCTACGGCGGCCGTGCGACCAGGGGCCGACCGCAGGTCGTCGGCGCCGGCACCGGCGCCGACGTCAGCCATGTCGACGTCAGCCATGTCGACGTCGCCGATGTCGCGGTCGTCCACATCTCCGCCGCCGGTCGCGGCGCTGTCGGAGGCCTCCGCGTCCGGACGGACCGAGACCACCGTCGTCGGGAGGTCCAGCACCATCACCCACGTCCGCGCCGCGACCGTGTATCCCCGAGCGGCGAGCACATCGTCGAGCGCGTCGTCCCCCGACGAGCGACAGACACGGACGACCGATGAGTGCCCGGCCTCGCGGTAGCACTCCTCCACCGCGTCGAGCGTGGCCTCGAGGGGAGTCTCCGTCACGTCCGGGCCGTGAGCGGGCACCGCACTGTTCGCCCGACGGGTGAACCCACCCGACAGCCCGACCCGCCAGCCGTCGACGTCGCGAACCTCGACCGGCCGCCAGGTCGAGACCTCGACACGCACGCCCGGAGCCGGCGGGACGTGCCACGAGTACACCCGCAGGGCAACTCCCTCATGACCCCAGTCGCGATCCGGCTCCCGCTGGAACCCGAGCCTGTCGTAGAGGCGCTGGGCAGTCGTCATCGTGTCGAGCGTCGACAGGACCACGGCGCCGGCGCCGAGAGCGACGGTCTCGCGCATGCTCGCCCGCATCAACGCCTCGGCGATGCCACGCCGCCGGGCCTCGGGTGCGACTCCGAGCATCCGCAGCTCGACCTCGCCCGGCCTGGCCACCTCCGCGTACGACGAGCCGGCCGGTGCGAGCGTGATCGTGCCGACGACGACGTCCTCGCTCGTGGAGGGGAGCACCGCGACGAGCAGCGTCGCCTCCCGTGCGCGGCGGGATGCGTCGCGGAGCTCATCCGCATACTCGTCGTCGTCGTTGATCAGGCGATCCGCGTGATAGGCCTCAGCGGTGAGCGCACCGGCCGCTGCGATCTCGGAGTCGGTCGCAGCCGTTCGCACGACCACGGGTGTGTGGTGAGGCCCTGGGGCGTGAGTCACGGTCGGCCGGGCGAGACTGTCCATCGGACCAGTATCGACGCCCGAGCTTGAGCGCTCACGGAACCAGCGCTCCGGGCCCCTCGGCGAGGAGCGTCACGAACTCAGCCTCGCTGAGCACGTGGATGCCGAGCTCGCGAGCCTTCGCCTCCTTGGAGCCGGCGTTCTCGCCGACGACCACGAAGTCGGTCTTCTTCGACACGCTACCGGCCGCCCGCCCACCTCGCGCGAGGATCGCCTCCTTCGCGCCGTCACGTGAGAAGGCCTCGAGCGATCCGGTCACGACGACGGTGAGGCCCTCCAGCGTGCGCGGCACGCCCTCGTCGCGCTCGTCGGTCATGCGGACACCGGCTGCGGCCCATCGGTCGACGATCTCGGTGTGCCAGTCCGACTCGTCGCCGCGGAACCACTCGCGCACCGAGGCCGCGATCGTCGGACCGACGCCGTCCACGGCGGCCAGCGCCTCGGTGTCCGCGTCACGGATCGCGGCGAGACTGCCGAACTCGGTCGCGAGTGCGCGCGCCGCCGTGGGCCCGACGTGCCGGATCGACAGCGCGACCAGCACGCGCCACAGCGGACGCGTCCGCGCCAGCTGGAGCTGCTCGAACAGCTTCACCGTGGTCGCCGTCGGGACGGACGGCTTCGTGGCGGTGGCGCGCGTGAAGAAGAACGGGACCTGCTCCCACACCCCGGTCCCGACCCCTGCCGTCTTCTTCTCGCGCCAGACGCGGACGTCGGCCAGGTCCTCGGGGCTCAGGTCGAACAGGCCGCCCTCGTTCTCGAGCACCGGCACCTGCCGCTCGCCCGCTGCGTCGGCGGGTCGGTTCAGCTCCGGGTCGACCAGGGCGATCGACGCCTCCCAGCCCATGGCTTCGACGTCGAGGCCACCACGCGACGCGAGGTTGAAGAGGCGCTCACGCAGCTGGGACGGGCACCGTCGCGCATTGGGGCACCGGATGTCGACGTCGCCCTCCTTCGCCGGGGCGAGCGGCGTCCCGCACGACGGGCACCGGGTCGGCATCACGAACTCGCGCAGCTCTGCCTCACGCCCGGCACGTAGCTCGACCACGGGACCGAGGATCTCGGGGATGACGTCGCCGGCCTTGCGGAGCACCACCGTGTCCCCGATCAGCACACCCTTGCGTCGGACCTCGCTCGCGTTGTGCAGGGTCGCCATCTCCACCGTGGACCCCGCGACGAGCACGGGCTCCATCACGCCGTACGGGGTCACCCGCCCGGTGCGTCCCACGTTGACGCGGATGTCGAGCAGCCGGGTGTTGACCTCCTCCGGTGGGTACTTGTAGGCGATCGCCCAGCGAGGTGCCCGGCTCGTGGCACCCAGACGGCGCTGCAGGGCGATCTCGTCGACCTTGACGACGATCCCGTCGATCTCGTGCTCGACGTCGTGCCGATGCTCGCCGAAGTAGCGGATCATCTCCTGCACACCGGGAAGACCCGGGACGACGCGGGTGTGCCCGGAGACCGGGACGCCCCAGCCGGCCAGGAGCTCGTAGGCCTGCGACTGGCACGTGAGCTCGCCGCCGGTGACGACGCCGCCCTGATCGCCCTGCCGCAGCGCACCGATCCCGTGGGCGTACATCCGCAGAGGTCGGGACGCCGTCACCCGCGGGTCCTTCTGGCGCAGCGACCCGGCAGCCGCGTTCCGCGGGTTGGCGAAGGGCGCCTTCCCCGCAGCCACCTGTGCGGCGTTGAGTTCCTCGAACGGGCCGACGGGGAGGAACACCTCGCCGCGGATCTCGATGAGCTGGGGGTGTGTCGCCGGGTCGCCGGCCAACGTCTCCGGGACCGTCTCGATCGTCCGGACGTTGAGGGTGACGTCCTCACCCGTCCGTCCGTCCCCGCGGGTCGCGGCGCGGACGAGTCGACCGTTCTCGTAGAGGAGGGCGATCGCGAGACCGTCGATCTTGAGCTCGCACAGGTAGTGCACCTCGGAGTCGCCGATCTCGCGGTGCACACGCTCGGCCCACGCGGCGACGTCGTCCGCGGTGAACGCGTTGTCGAGGGAGAGCATCCGCTCGACGTGGTCGACCGCGGTGAACTCGGTCGAGAACGTCCCTCCGACGCGCTGGGTCGGTGAGTCGGGCGTCCGCAGCTCGGGATGGGCGTTCTCGATGGCACCGAGCTCCGAGAGCAGGGCGTCGTACTCGCCGTCGCTCACCGTCGGACTGTCGCGCACGTAGTAGGCGAACTGGTGGTCGGTGATCTCGTCGACGAGCTCGGACCAGCGCCTTCGGGCAGCGACGTCGGAGGTCACGGGCGCATCCGCGTGGGGCTTCGGGGTCACGGCCCCATCATGCCGCCGACCTCGGACACGCTCCACGCGACCCGGCCCGTGCCGCACCGCCCTCGGCGCACGGTCGTCCCCTCGCTGCGCGGGCTGGGGGGCGCCGGTGTAGCGTCGATAGAACCGGTCACCAACGAGAGAACCGGCCACCAGAACTGACAGGACGGAGGTCTCCATCGTGGCGCACAAGCACCTGGAAGAGCAGGGCGACGTCTCGACCGACGCCGAGAAGCTGCGCGCGGACGAGCTCGCCGAACCGGCATCGGCACCCCCCGTACCCGACGCCCCCGACCTCACCACCGACGCCGAGAAGCTGCGCGCGGACGAGCTCGACTAGCCCAACCGCACGGTCCGCCTCGGCGCCACCGGAGGCATCTGCCGGCGGCGCCGCGCCTACGGGCTCACGCCGGGCTCACCCCGCGGCGACCTCGGTCATCAGACGCGCGACGTCGAGAAGGTCGGCCAGCTCGTGACGTGCGCGGTCCGTCCCCGGCGCCGACGTTCCTCGCGACGACGACTCAGTGACGAGAACGACCTCGGCGAGCCCGGACGCGGGAAGGCCGACCTCGCGCCACGGTTCACCCAGCACCCGGGCCTGAGCCTCGACGCCTTCCGTCGCCGAGGCCCGCGTGCGAGCCTCCCGACGCCCGGGGATCGCCGCCCAGAGGGCCACCCCGCCCTCGACGGTCTCGGCGACGCGGTCCCACCCTCGCCTGTCGGTCCGCTCGACGGCCAGCACGACGCCGTCCGCGCCCGCCGACACCACCGTGCCGACGGTCGTCCAGGCCGCTCCGACGTCGACGACCACCTCGATCCCCGACGGAGTCCCCGACGCGGACCGCACCGCGTCCACCACCCCTCGGAGCAGCTCGGCGGCAACAGGAGCCGGCACCGGTCGCAGCGTCGTCCGCCCGGAGAACGACGGTACGGCGCCCCGGAGTGCGGCGACGAGATCGACCTCGTCCAGCACCACGACGACCTGGGCCGAGGGGATCAGGTCCTGGACGCGTCCGACGTGCGCGGCGATGCCGGCACCGAGGGACTCTCCGAGCTCGCGCAGGGCGCCGCTGTCCGAGAGGACACGGTCGCCACGAGCGAGGTACAGCGTCGTGGCGAGAGTCAGAGGGCCGACGACCGGGACGACCAGCCGTCCGGAGTACTGGTGGGCCGCGACCGCGAGCGCGTCGAGGTCCTCCCGCACGGCCGAGCGAGCGCGGTCCAGGTCGCGCCCGGGGCGGTCGGCGAGCATCCACCCATGGACGCCGAGGTCGGTCGGCATGTCGACGAGGAGCGCAGCGGCCCGGCCGAGCGGCCCGGCCCACGGCCCGCGGTCCACCGGGTTCACTGCGAACGGGATCCCTTCGACGCCGTCAGGGGCGGAGGTGAGGTCACCGACGACGACGACCTGCGCCTCGTGGACATCGGACCCGGGCCAGGGACCGAGGCCCGAGACGCCGGTCACCTCGCCTCCGCGGCGAGAGAACCTCGCCGTTCGGCGCGGGCGACCGTCGCCTGCCCGAGCACGCGCGTGCCGTCGTAGAGGACCACCGACTGCCCGGGAGCGACGCCGCGCAGACGTCCGTCCACCAGGACCTCCAGGTGGTCGCCGGGCGTCGCTCGCGCCGTGGCCGCGACCGCGTCGCCGTGCGCCCGGACCTGAGCGAGGCACGCGAACCACGCATCTCCCTCGTCCGGCGCCGCACCGCCGAACAGCACCGCACCGCCGAACAGCACCGCACCGTCCGCGACGATCCGGTCCACGTCCAGCTGATCCCCTGACCCGACGACCACCCGGTTGCTCACGGGCTCGACCTCGAGCACGTACCGGGGCTTCCCGTCGGGTGCCGGGTGCCCGATCGACAGTCCCTTGCGCTGCCCGACCGTGAAGGCGTACGCACCGTCGTGCCGACCGACGACCCGGCCGTCGGTGTCGACGACGTCTCCGGGTCGCGATCCGAGCCGCTCCCGCAAGAACCGCGGGGTGTCGCCGTCCGCCACGAAGCAGATGTCGTACGAGTCCGGCTTGGCGGAGACGCCGAGCCCGCGCGTCGCCGCCTCGGCGCGGACCTCGTCCTTCGACGTGACGTCACCGAGCGGGAAGAGCACCCGTCCGAGGCGTTCCTCGCCCATCACGGCGAGCACGTACGACTGGTCCTTCAGGAGGTTCGCGGACCGGTGCAGCTCGTGCACCGGGCCGTCGGCGGTCGGTACGGTCACCACGCGCGCGTAGTGGCCCGTGCACACGGCGTCGAACCCGAGTGCCACGGCCTTGTCGAGGAGCGCCTCGAACTTGATGTGCTCGTTGCACCGGACGCACGGGTTCGGCGTGCGCCCCGCCTCGTACTCGGCGAGGAAGTCGGCGACGACCGTGTCCTCGAACCTCTCGGACAGGTCCCACACGTAGAACGGGATCCCGAGGACGTCCGCCGCACGCCTCGCGTCCCCGGCATCCTCGATCGAGCAGCACCCGCGCGAACCCGTGCGGAACTGCTCCCGGCTACGTGAGAGCGCCATGTGGACACCGACGACCTCGTGGCCGGCATCGACGGCGCGAGCCGCCGCGACAGCAGAGTCGACCCCACCCGAGAGCGCTGCAAGAACACGCATCAACGCGCCCCGGCCGCAGCCCTGCCCGCGAGCCCAGCCGCCTGGGCGCGCTCGACGACGCCGGGAAGGACCTCGACGAGCGCGTCGACGTCTCGGCTTGTCGACGTGTGCCCGAGGGTGAACCGAAGGGCGCCACGGGCGTCGTCCTCGTCGACCCCCATCGCGAGGAGCACGTGGCTCGGTCGGGGAACGCCGGCCTGGCACGCCGACCCTGTCGAGCACTGCACGCCCGCGGAGTCGAGCAGGTAGAGCAGCGAGTCACCCTCGCAGCCCGGGAACGTGAAGTGCGCGTTCGCCGGGAGCCGGGAAGCACCGTCGACGAGCGGGTCCGGGCCCCGCAGGACGGCGCCGGGCACCGCACCCCGCACCCGCCTCACGAGGTCGTCACGCAACGCGGCGAGCCTCTCGGCCGCGGCGGGCTGGTCGGCGACGGCGAGCCGGGCCGCGACCGCGAACGCCACCGTCGCCGGGGCGTCGAGGGTACCGGACCTGATCCCTCGCTCCTGCCCGCCTCCGTGCAGCACCGGGGTGAGGTCCAGACCGCGCCGTGCCAGCAGCGCGCCGACGCCGAGAGGTCCGCCGACCTTGTGCGCCGCCACGGTCATCGCGTCGAGACCGGATGCGGCGAAGTCCACCGGGACCTGTCCGAGCGCCTGGACGGCGTCGCTGTGCACGGGGATCCCGTAGCGGTGCGCACGCGAGGTGACCTCCCTGACCGGCTGCAGCGAGCCGACCTCGTTGTTCGCCCACATCACGGACACCAGGGCGACCTGGTCACCATGCGCGCTCAGCTCGTCGTCGAGCGCGTCAAGGTCGAGGACACCACGCGAGTCGACCGGGAGCAGGACGATCTCCGCACCCGCGTGCTCGGCCATCCAGAACGCCGGGTCGAGGATCGCATGGTGCTCGACCGCGGAGACCAGGATCCGGCGTCGGTCCGGGTCCTGCACCCGCCGCGCCCAGAAGAGCCCCTTGACCGCGAGGTTGTCCGCCTCGGTACCACCACCGGTGAGCACGACCTCGCTCGGACGCGCGCCCAGTGCGAGCGCGAGCGCCTCGCGGGACTCCTCGACGCGCCGCCGGGCCGCCCGACCGGCGGCGTGCAGCGACGACGGGTTCCCGGTCGAGGTCAGCTCCTGCGTCATCGCATCGACCGCGGCCGCACGCATCGGGGTCGTCGCCGCGTGATCGAGATAGGCAGTCACGCACCCCAGTCTACGAATGCCCTGGCAGGATATGGACGTGACCGCCGACGACGCCACCTCACCTCCGCTCGCGTTCAGCGGGCAACGGCTGGACTGGCGCGACCTGCCGCGACACGTGCGGTCACGGATCGCCGAGCTCGCGGGAGCACCCGTCTCCGCGGAGATCGGCGCCACGACCGGTTTCAGCCCGGGGTTTGCTGCGGTGCTCGAGTTCTCCGACGGGGGGCAGGCGTTCGTCAAGGCGGTCTCCCCCGAGCAGAACCCGGACTCGCCGGACCTCTCTCGTCGAGAGATCCAGGTCGCCCGCGCCCTGCCGGTCGAGGTCCCGGCCCCCCGGATGCTCTGGTCGGACGACGACGGTGAGTGGGTGATCGTCGCTTTCGCGGTCGCGCACGGCCGCGCTCCCGAACAACCCTGGCGCAGGGAGGACCTCGACCAGGTGCTCGACGCCCTCACGGCGCTCGCGCAGGTCGAGCTGCCGTTCCCGTGCCTGCTGCCGCGCTACGACGAGGAGATGGCACCCGCGTTCACCGGGTGGCGAACGTTGCTGCGCGACCCGGAGCTGGCCCGGATCGCCGCGGCCGTCGACGCGGGCGAGCTAGGGTCGTGGGCAGCCGCGCACATCGACGAGCTCGCCGTGTGGGAGCAGGACGGTCTCCGCGCGCTCTCCGGCAACGCGCTGGTCCACGGCGACCTCCGGGCCGACAACGTGATCCTCGACGGTCCGCGCACCTGGTTCATCGACTGGCCGCATGCCGCGCAGGGGGCGCCGTGGGTCGACCTCGCCTTCATGCTCCCGAGCGTCGCGATGCAGGGCGGCGGCGACCCTCAGCAGATCTTCTGGTCGCACCCGTCGTCCGAGGGCGTCGCGCCGGCGACGCTGCGTGCTGCGCTGGCCGGTCTCGCCGGGTACCTCGCGGCGGGCTCGTTCGCACCGGCACCGCTCGGGATCCCCAACCTTCGGGCCTTCCAGAGAGCGCAGGCCGTGGCCGCCCTCGTCTGGCTCCGCGAGCTCTCCTGACCACCCGCTCACCACTCGTGAGGCGGCTCGGATCTCTCAGTCGGTCCTCACCGTGCGCATGTCACCCGCGCAGACGGCGAAGCTCCTCGATCGCCTGCGGGAGCACCATGAACAGGTCGCCGACGATCCCGAGGTCCGCGATCTCGAAGATCGGCGCCTCCGGGTCGGAGTTCACGGCGACGATCGTGCCGGCCGACTGCATCCCCCCACGGTGGTGCACGGCGCCGGAGACCCCGACCCCGACGTAGAGGCGCGGGGTGACCGTCACCCCGGTCTGGCCGATCTGGGCGTCGTGCGCGATCCACCCCTCGTCGGTCGCCACCCGGGTGGCGCCGACCGCGCCTCCGAGCAGGTCGGCGAGCTCCTCGACAGGCCCGAAGTCGCCGTTCGTCCCCCGCCCACCGACCACGACGACCTGCGCGGCACCGAGCTCGGGGCGCCCGGACCCCGCACGCTCGATGCGCTCGACGAGTGTCTGGCGGAGCGCCAGGGCGCCGATCTCGACCGCGTGCTCCACGACGGCAGGCGTCGTGACGAGCGAGGCCGGCTCCGCCTGGACCGCGTTGGCCTTGAGCAGCACGACGGCGATCGGCGCGGTCACGACGCACCGCGTGTTCCAGGTGCCGGCGAACACGGTCTTGTCGGCAACCGCCGCGCCGTCGTCGTCGAGCTCGAGGCCGGACGCGTCGGTGACGACTCCCGCCCCGGTCGCGACCCCGAGTCGGGCGGCGATCTCCTTGTTCTCGAAGCTGGACACCCCGAGCACGAGGCGCGCGCCCGTCGTCGTGACGAGACCCGCGAGCGCCTCGGCGATCACGGGAGTCAGGTGCGGTTCAGCGGCACCGACGTCCACGTGGTGCACCGAGACCACCCCCTGCTCGCCGAGCTCCTCGAGCGCCGCACCCGGGTCCCCGCCGATCCAGGCGCCCTCGACGACCGCGTCCGGTGCGAGCCCCCGGGCGAGCGTGAGGAGCTCGAGCACCGCGGGTCGGAGCGTGCCGTCCGCGGTGTGGTCGAGCAGGACCAGGACGGGCCCTGCGGGCGATCCGGACATCGGTGCGCTCCTTGCATGAGGTCGGGCGGCGCCGGTCGGCGCGCGGGGGACGGCTCCGAGCCGTCAGACGAGCTTGTTGTCCACGAGGTAGGCGGCGAGGATGCGGCCGGCGTCGCCGTTGTCGGTGATCAGGACCCGGTTCTCGCGAGTCGGGCGAGCCGTGGCGGAGAGCACTCGCGTCCGAGAGCCGGACGAGCCCACCGCCGCCGGGTCGATGCCGAGGTCGGTGAGCGTGAGCGTGGTCACCGCCTTCTTCCGCGCCGCCATGATGCCCTTGAAGTTCGGGTACCGGGGTTCGTTCGCCTGGTCGGTGACGGACACCAGCGCCGGCGTCGCCGCCGAGAGCACCTCGGTCGCGTGGTCGAGCTCGCGCCGCACCGTGACCACGGCACCAGCGGAACCGTCGTCGACCTCGATCGAGCTCGCGAGCGTGAGCTGGGCGAGACCGAGCTCGGCGGCGAGCGCTGCCGGCAGCATCGAGGTCAGCCCGTCGAGGGCCGCCATCCCGGTCACGACGAGGTCGACGGGCCCCTCCTGGTCGATCACCCGGATCGCCGCCGCGAGGACCGCCGCCGTGCCGAACACGTCGGAGCCGGCGAGCGCGGCGTCGAGCACGTGGACGGCCTCGTCGGCCCCCATCTGCAGACCTCGTCGGACCGCGTCCACCGCATCGGCCGGTCCGGCCGTGAGGACCACGACCTCGCCACCGTGCGTCTCGGCGAGCACCAGGGCGGCCTCGACCGCGTTCTCGTCGAGCTCGTTGAGCGTGCCGTCGCCGCCGTCGCGCACCACCCGGCCGTCGTCGCCGATCATGCGTTCCGACTGGATGTCGGGCACGTGCTTGACGCACACCACGATCTTCATCCCGCGTCCTTCCGTCCAGGGGGGCCGCCCGGCACCCGCTCGATCGACGAGCGGTCCTGAGCACATCGGCACGCGCCCGGTCCGGGCTCCCGCTCGAGAGGCTACCGCGCAGCGTCCCGGAGGCCCGCGTCCGTTCGGTGCGCGAACCCGCATGGTGAGACGGCTCTGGCGTGCATCGGTGCTCGAGCACCGATGAGGGACAATGCTGCGGGTGAGCGCTCACTCGCAGCACCCCTACCGCCGCCCCGTTCCCCGCCTCGGCGTCCGCCTGTCCGACGACGGGATCGACGTCGCGGTGTTCGCCTCTCACGCGACCGCCGTCGACCTGTGCCTGATCGACGGCTCCGAGACCACGCCGGACCCCACGGCATGGACGGAACGCCGGATCCCGCTCGACGGCCCGGAGCTCGGGGTCTGGTGGGCGCACGTCCCGGGGGTCCAGGTCGGCCAGCGGTACGGGTTCCGGGTGCACGGCCCGTGGGAACCGGCCTCGGGCCAGCGGCACAACCCGGCCAAGCTTCTCGTCGACCCGTACGCCCGAGGGCTTGCGCGCGAGCTCGGGTACGGCCCGGAGACCTACGGCCACATCGTCGACGACCAGCTCGTCGGGGACCCCGCCGGTCCCGCCGATCCGCGCGACTCGCGCGGATCCGTCCCTCTCGGTGTCGTCGTCGACACCCGGTATGCAGAACATCGGCCCCCACGTCCCCACGTCCCGTGGTCCGAGACGATCATCTACGAGGCGCACGTCCGCGGCCTGACGATCGGCTTCCCGGGTCTCCCCGACGAGCTGCGCGGCACGTATGCGGGGCTCGCGCACCCGGCGACGATCGCGCACCTGCAGTCCCTCGGCGTCACGACGCTCGAGCTGCTCCCGATCCAGGCGTCGGCCTCGGAACCGCACCTGGTGGCGAAGGGACTGCGGAACTACTGGGGATACAACACCCTCGGGTTCTTCGCGCCGCATGCGGCCTATGCCACCGCCGCCGCGCAGGAGGCGGGCGCGGGTGCCGTCCTGTCCGAGGTCAAGGTGATGGTCGACCGCCTGCACGACGCGGGGATCGAGGTCGTGCTCGACGTCGTCTACAACCACACGGCCGAGGGCCCGGTCGACGGTCAGCACGTCTCGTGGCGTGGCCTGGACAACCCGGCCTACTACCTGCACGACGGCTGGTACCCCGCGACGCTCGCCGACGTCACCGGCTGCGGCAACTCCCTGGACTTCCGTCGACCACAGGTGGTGCGGACCGCGCTCGACTCGCTGCGCTACTGGGCCGACGAGGTCGGGGTCGACGGGTTCCGGTTCGATCTCGCCGTCACGCTCGCCCGTGGCGCCGACGGCTACGACCCCGGGCACCCCTTCCTCATGACGCTCCAGACCGCGCCGAGCATGCATGGCATCAAGCTCATCGCGGAGCCGTGGGACGTCGGCCCGGGAGGGTGGCAGACCGGTCGGTTCCCACCACCGTTCGCCGAGTGGAACGACCGCTTCCGCAACGCGGTCCGCTCGTTCTGGCTGGCCGATCCTGCGCAGGCCGCCCACGCGCTGCCCGGCCACGGCGTGCGCGAGCTCGCGACCCGGCTCGCGGGCTCGGCGGACCTGTTCGGCTACAGCGAACCGCCCGGGATCCGCGGGTCGGCGGCATCGGTGAACTACGTGACGTCGCACGACGGCTTCACCATGGCGGACCTCGTGGCGTACGAGCACAAGCACAACCACGCCAACGGGGAGGCGAACCGGGACGGGAGCGACGACAACCGGAGCTGGAACCACGGGCTCGAGGGTCCGGTCCCGCTCGACTCCGTCGGTGCCGAGGTCCTCCCGTTGCGGCGTCGGTCGATCCGGAACCTCATGAGCACGCTGCTGCTCGCGGCCGGCACACCGATGCTCACCGCCGGCGACGAGCTGGGCCGCACGCAGCACGGAAACAACAATGCATACTGCCACGACTCTCCCGTGTCCTGGGTCGAGTGGGACCTCTCCGAGTGGCGGGGAAACCTGCTCGCGACGACGCGCCACCTGCTCGCCCTTCGTCGCGACCACGCGGCGCTGCGGGGCACGCGGTTCTTCGTCGGCCGCCCGTGGGCGGACGGTACCCGGCGAGACCTCTCGTGGTTCGGCGCCGACGGCACCCTGCTGGACCACGGCCGCTGGAACGACCCCCAGGTGCGGACCATGCAGATGCTGCGCAGCGCCCCTGCGCAGCCGAGCCGACCCGTGCGCCCGGACGATCCGGAGTCCGCCGTCCTGCTCGTGGTGAACGGGTCGCTCGACGAGGCCGACGTGGTGCTGGCCGACGAGAGGCCGACGACCTGGGAGCTCGTGTGGGACAGCACGTGGGAGCACCCCGCCGAGCGGGACGCGGCGGTCGCGAGCAACGGCGGGATCTCGGCAGAGAACGGCACGGTCGTGACGGTGGAGCCGCTCTCCGTCCGCGTCTACGTCGCCCAGGGCTAGCGAGGGCCGAGGAACGACGAGACGACTAGGGTGCGTCCATGCACCTGCGGAGCGACGTGGTGGTCGTGGGAGCCGGTCTGGCCGGCCTCGTCGCGACCGCCGAGCTGACCGCCGCCGGTCGGCGCGTCGTGCTCCTCGAGCAGGAGCACCCGTCGAGCCTCGGAGGTCAGGCCTGGTGGTCGTTCGGCGGACTGTTCATGGTCCGGTCCCCCGAGCAGCGACGCCTCGGCATCCACGACTCGGTCGACCTCGCGCTCGCCGACTGGTTCGGCTCCGCCGACTTCGCCACCGACGGCTCCGACGACCTGCCCCGAGCGTGGGCGGAGGGATTCGTCGACTTCTCCGCGGGTGAGATGCACCGCTGGCTGCACGAGCGCGGGGTCCGCTGGTTCCCCGCGGTCCAGTGGGCGGAGCGCGGCGGGTACCTCGCGGACGGGCACGGGAACTCGGTTCCCCGGTTCCACGTCACCTGGGGCACGGGCCCGGGCATCCTCGCGCCGTTCGTCCGTGCGCTGCTCGACGCGCGCCGCGCGGGACTCGTCGACGTCCGGTTCCGGCACCGGGTGCGCTCCCTCGACGTGCACGACGGGCGCGTCACCGGGGTGAGCGGCGACAGGCTCGACGCGACCGCACCGGTCGAGCGGGGCGCGCCGAGCTCACGCGCCGTCGTGGGTGGCTTCTCGATCGACGCCGGTGCTGTCGTGGTCACCACCGGTGGCATCGGCGCCGATCATGACCTGATCCGCGCGTCGTGGCCCGCCGAGCACGGAACCCTTCCCGCGCGGATGCTCTCGGGTGTCCCCGACCACGTCGACGGGTCGATGATCGCGGCCGTGCACGCCGCCGGAGGCGCCGTCGTGCACGCGGACCGGATGTGGCACTACCCCGAAGGCGTCGCGAACCACGCACCGGTCTGGTCACGGCACGGGATCCGGATCCTGGCGGGGCCGAGCTCCCTGTGGCTCGACGCCGACGGGCACCGCCTCCCTGCGCCGCTGTTCCCCGGCTTCGACACGCTGGGGGCGCTTCGCCATCTCACCGCGCGAGGCGACGACCACTCCTGGTTCGTGCTCAACCGCGCGATCCTCGGTACGGAGTTCGCGCTGTCCGGCTCCGAGCAGAACCCCGACCTGACCGGGAAGGACGTCCGCGCCGTGCTGCAGCGCGCCCGTCCCGGCGCGGTCGGCCCGGTGGAGCGGTTCGCCGAGCTGTCCCCGGAGTTCCTCTGGGCCCGGACTCCCGAGGAGCTCGCGGCTCGCATGAACGCCCTCACCGGGACGAGCCGGATCGATGCCCACGCGCTCACCTCGACCATCGCCGCGCGTGACCGCCAGGTGCTCACGGGCCTCGGCAAGGACCTCCAGGTGATGGCGGCGACGGCGGCCCGACGCTACGTCGTCGACCGGCTCATCCGGGTCGCGCGCCCGGCAGCCCTGCTGGACCCGCATGACGGGCCGCTGCTCGCGGTCCGCCTCTCGGTGCTGACTCGCAAGACCCTCGGTGGTCTGGCCACGGATCTCGGCGGGCGCATCCTGAGACCCGATGGCACGCCCGTCGCCGGCCTCTGGGCTGCCGGTGAGGCGGCCGGGTTCGGTGGCGGAGGGATCCACGGGCACCGCGCGCTCGAGGGGACGTTCCTCGGAGGGTGCCTGTTCTCCGGCCGCGCGGCCGGACGCGACGTGCTCGCCTCGACCGCGGGCTGAGCCCTCCGGCTCAGGTCAACCGGCGTTGGCCACGAGACCGAGCTCCGTCACGCCTGCCATGCCCGGGTGCGACGGCACGATCCGGACCGAGTACCCGAACGGTCCCGAGGTGTCGAGCTCGAGCCGCGCGGCGAACGCGTGCCGACCGCCCTCGTAGGACTCGACGTGCGGAAGACGGAGCACGGAGGTCCTCCCGATCACGTCCGAGTCGGAGACCTTGCCGTAGCAGACCTGGACCTCGACGTCGTCGGGCGTGAGGTCCCCGAGGCTCACGAACGCGCGCACCACCATCACGTCACCGACCTGCGGGACCTCACCGACCCCCTCCGACTTGACGTGGTCCACGTGCACGCCCGACCACGCGCCCCGGACCCGTGCCTTCCACGACGCGAGCTCCTGCGCACCGACGTGCCCGGGGCCGTCGAGCGCCCGTGTGGCCGCGGCTGCAGGGGTGTAGAGGCGCGTGACGTAGTCCTTGACCATCCGGGTCGCCTGGACCTTCGGCCCGAGCGTCGCCAGGGTGTGCCGGATCATCTCGAGCCAGTGGTTCGGCAGTCCGTCCGAGTCGCGGTCGTAGAACCGTGGTGCGACCGTGCTCTCGAGCAGGTCGTACAGGGCCGCGGACTCGAGGTCGTCACGTCGCTCGGGATCCTCGACGCCGTCCGCGGTCGGGATGGCCCAGCCGTTCTGACCGTCGTACCACTCGTCCCACCACCCGTCGAGGATCGACAGGTTCAGGGCGCCGTTCAGAGCGGCCTTCATCCCGGACGTGCCGCACGCCTCGAGCGGGCGCAGCGGGTTGTTGAGCCAGACGTCGCATCCCGGGTAGAGCGTGCGTGCCATGGCGATGTCGTAGTTCGGGAGGAAGACGATCCGACGACGCACCTCGGGGTCGTCCGCGAACTGCACGAGCTCCCGGATCAACCCGATCCCCTGCTCGTCCGCGGGGTGCGACTTGCCGGCGACGACGATCTGCACAGGGCGATCAGGATCGAGCAGCAGGCGACGCAACCGCTCCGGGTCGCGCAGCATGAGCGTCAGACGCTTGTACGTCGGCACCCGGCGCGCGAAGCCGATCGTCAGCACGTCGGGGTCGAGCACCTCGTCGACCCAGCCGAGCTCGGCCGGCGACGCCCCTCGATCGGTCCAGGAGGCACGGACCCGGGTCCGCACGTTGTCGACGAGCCGCGACCGGAGCTCGCCCAGCAGACCCCAGAGCGTCGCGTCGTCGATCGCGTCAGGGCGCAGCCAGCCCTGCCCGGTCGCCAGCTCGTCCGCCGTCAGGTGCTCCGCAACGACCCGCTGGAACAACGGGTCGATCCAGGTCGGCGAGTGCACGCCGTTGGTCACCGAGGTGATCGGCACCTCGTCGATGTCGAACCCGGGCCACAGCGGGGAGAACATCTCGCGGCTCACCTTGCCGTGCAGGAGTGCCACGCCGTTCGCCCTCTTGCCGAGGCGCAGACCCATGACCGCCATGTTGAAGACCGTCGGGTCGCCGCCGTCGAAGTCCTCGGCACCGAGAGCACGCACCTTCGCGAGCGGCACGCCGGGCTGCTCGACGCTGCCACCGAAGTACTCGCTGATCAGGTCGGTGCCGAACCGGTCGATCCCGGCGGGCACCGGAGTGTGGGTCGTGAACACGATGCCCGCGCGCACCGCCTCGAGCGCGGCCTCGAACGTGAGTCCCTCGGACTCGACGAGCTCGCGGATCCGCTCGATGCCGAGGAACCCGGCATGGCCTTCGTTGCAGTGGAACACCTCGGGCGCGGGAGAACCCGAGATCTCCGACCAGAGACGGAGGGCCTTGACGCCGCCGATGCCGAGCAACAGCTCCTGCTCGAGCCGGTGCGACCCGCCACCGCCGTACAGCCGGTCGGTGACCTTGCGCGCGTTCTCGTCGTTCTCGGCGATGTTCGAGTCGAGCATGAGGAGCGGGACCCGTCCGACCTGCGCCCGCCATACCTGAGCGCGTAGGGTGCGCCCGCCCGGGAGCGGCAACGACACGCGGGCCGGGGCTCCGTCGGCCGTACGGACGAGGGTCAGCGGCATCCCGTGCGGGTCGAGGACGGGATACGTCTCGCGCTGCCAGCCGTCGCGCGTGAGGGACTGCTTGAAGTAGCCACCCCCGTAGAGCAGACCGACACCCACGATCGGGACCCCGAGGTCCGACGCGCTCTTGAGGTGGTCGCCCGCGAGGATCCCGAGTCCGCCGGAGTACTGCGGCAGCACGGCCGTCACCCCGAACTCGGCCGAGAAGTACGCGATCGCCGCGGGAAGGTCCGCTCCTGCGCCCTGGTACCAGAGCGGCTCGGTGAGGTAGCGGTGCAGGTCCTCGTGGGCCTCCCTGACGCGCGCGACGAACACGCCGTCGGCCGCCAGCTCCGCAAGACGCTCGGGCGCGATGCCGCCGAGCAGGGCGACCGGGTCACCGGAGACGGCGTCCCACAGCGCGGGGTCGATCGCGGCGAACAGCTCGCGAGTGGGTGCGTGCCACGACCAACGGAGGTTGTGCGCGAGCTCGTCGAGGTCGGCGAGCGCAGCGGGCAGAACGGTCTGAACGGTGAATCGGCGGATTGCTCTCACATGCGCGAGCGTACGCAGACGACCGTCGAAATGCACCATCCCGACCGTTGTTGCGTCTTGTTGCAGCAACGAACGAGGTAGCCCTGCGTTCTGCCGATGAGCGCCCCGCCTCCTCCGCCCCTCAGGAATCGGTGGTCCTGCTCGGCGCGCCCGTCGTCGCCAGGTGTCACAACCCTCCCGCTCTGGATAGGTTCAGGGGCGTGACACCCACGCCCCGCTCCGCGCGCCCCGCGCGTCGCCCCGCTGCTCGCGCCATCCCGCTGGGCCGTATCCCCGTCATGGACGTCTCGCCTGTCGCCGAGGCCGGGCGGTTCCCCGCCAAGGCGGTCGTCGGCGAAGCCGTGCCGATCCGTGCCACCGTCTTCCGCGACGGGCACGACGCCGTCGCGGCAACGGCTGTACTCGTCGGCCCTGACGGCAAGGACCGCTCGACCGCGACCATGGTCCCGGTCTCACCCGGTCGCAGCCAGTTCGAAGCGCGTCTCGTCCCTGACGTCCCGGGATCCTGGTCCTTCCGCGTCGAGGGGTGGTCCGACCCGTACGCGACGTGGAGCCATGACGCGTCGATCAAGGTCGGCGCCGGCATCGACGTCGAGCTCATGCTCACCGAGGGCGCCCTCCTGCTCACGCGCGCCGCGTCGCGCACCGGCCTGGCGGAGTCTGCGGTCCGCGCGCTCACCGATGCCGTCACGGCTCTCAGGGACACGTCCCGCCCTCCCCAGGCCCGGCTCGCCGCCGCACTCTCCCCGCTCGTCGTGTCGACGCTCGCGGCCGACCCCGTGCGCGACCTGGTCAGCTCCTCGCCGACGTACCCGCTCACGGTCGACCGGTCGCTCGCGCTGTTCACCGCGTGGTACGAGATGTTCCCCCGTTCCGAGGGAGCGGTCCTCGACCCGGTCACCGGGACCTGGCGCTCGGGCACGTTCGCGACGGCCGCCGAGCGACTGCCGGCCATCGCCGGGATGGGCTTCGACGTCGTCTACGTGACACCGATCCACCCGATCGGCACGACGTACCGCAAGGGCCGCAACAACTCGCTGGCGCCGGAGCCGGGCGACCCGGGGTCGCCGTACGCGATCGGCTCACCGGACGGCGGCCACGACGCGATCCACCCGGACCTCGGCACCTTCGACGACTTCGACCGGTTCGTCGCCACGGCGCGGGGCCTCGACCTGGAGGTCGCGCTCGATCTGGCGCTGCAGTGCTCGCCGGACCACCCCTGGGTCACCGAGCACCCGGAGTGGTTCACGACCCGCGCCGACGGCACGATCGCCTATGCGGAGAACCCACCGAAGAAGTACCAGGACATCTACCCCCTGAACTTCGACAACGACCCCGACGGCATCTACGCCGAGGTCCTGCGGGTGATCCGGGTCTGGATCGGGCACGGCGTCACACTGTTCCGGGTGGACAACCCCCACACCAAACCGGTGCCGTTCTGGCAGCGCCTGCTGGCCGAGCTCCGGGCGTCCGACCCGGACGTGATCTTCCTCTCCGAGGCGTTCACCGTGCCGGCCATGATGCGCGGACTCGCACTGGTGGGCTTCCACCAGTCGTACAGCTATTTCACGTGGCGCAACACGAAGAAGGAGATCGAGACGTACCTCGCCGAGATCTCCGGCGAGGACGGGTCGTGGCTCCGGCCGAGCTTCTGGCCGACCACGCACGACATCCTCCCGCCCTACCTGCAGCACGGAGGAGTGGCCGGGTTCGCGGTGCGTGCGGTCCTTGCGGCGACCGGTTCACCGTCCTGGGGCATCTACTCCGGGTACGAGCTCGCCGAGCGCGTCCCGCGGCCCGGCGTCGAGGAGCAGATCGACAACGAGAAGTACGAGTTCAAGCCGCGCGACTGGGCCGCAGCGGACGAGGTCGGCCTCTCGCTCCTGCTCACCCGGCTCAACGAGATCCGCCGCGCCCACCCGGCTCTGCAGCAGCTCCGCGACCTCACCGTCCACCGCACGACGGACGACGCCCTGGTGTGCTTCTCGAAGCGCGTCGCCGCGGCGAGCTCCCCGACGGGGATCGATGACACGATCATCGTCGTGCTCACGCTCGACCCGCACACGACCCGAGAGGGCGTGCTGCACCTGGATCTCGACGCGTTGGGTCTCGGTGGCGGCGACGATCAACGCTTCGTCGCCCATGACCTGCTGTCCGGCGAGACGTTCGCGTGGGGGCGCGAACCGTACGTCCGGCTCGACCCGTGGGCCCAGTGCGCCCACATCATCCACGTGAGGACCTCGTGACCGACACCGCCCCCACCGCCCGTGTGGCACCCACGACCGGGCAGATCATGCTGCCGTCGCGTCGGCAGCCGGTCACCCCGATCGTCGAGCGGACGGGCCTCACCGACGACCCCGAGTGGTACCGCACGGCCGTCTTCTACGAGGTCATGATCCGGGCGTTCTCCGACTCCTCGGGTGCCGGGAGCGGCGACCTGCGTGGCCTCATCGCCCGGCTCGACTATCTCCAGTGGCTCGGCATCGACTGCCTGTGGCTGCCGCCGTTCTACCCGTCTCCGCTGCGCGACGGCGGCTACGACGTCGCGGACTACACGGCGATCGCGCCGCAGTACGGCACGGTCGCCGAGTTCACCGAGCTGATCGCCGAGGCTCACGCCCGCGGCATCCGGATCGTCGTCGATCTGGTCATGAACCACACGAGCGACGAGCACCCGTGGTTCCACGCGTCCCGGTCCGATCCTGACGGGCCGTACGGCGACTTCTACGTCTGGCGAGACGAGAGCACCGGGTACCCGGACGCCCGCATCATCTTCGTCGACACCGAGACCTCGAACTGGACCTTCGACCCGGTCCGGCGTCAGTTCTTCTGGCACCGGTTCTTCAGCCACCAGCCGGACCTCAACTTCGAGAACCCGCGCGTCGTCGACGCGATGATGGACGTCGCGCGCTTCTGGCTCGGCCTGGGCGTCGACGGGTTCCGGCTGGACGCCGTGCCCTACCTCTTCGAGGCCGAGGGCACGAACTGCGAGAACCTCCCGGAGACGCACGCCTTCCTGGCCCGCGTCCGCGCCATGATCGATGTCGAGTTCCCCGGCCGGATCATGCTCGCCGAGGCGAACCAGTGGCCCGAGGACGTCGTCCACTACTTCGGCACGGATGCCCAGCCCGAATGCCACATGTGCTTCCACTTCCCGGTGATGCCGCGGATCTACTACGCCCTCCGGGACCAGCGCGCGACCGCGATCATCGACATCATGGCCGACACCCCGGAGATCCCGAGCGGCGGCCAGTGGAGCACATTCCTGCGCAACCACGACGAGCTCACTCTCGAGATGGTCTCGACCGAGGAACGCGCGGCGATGTACGGGTGGTACGCGCCCGACTCCCGGATGCGCGCCAACGTCGGTATCCGACGTCGGTTGTCGACACTGCTCGACAACTCCCGGAAGGAGATCGAGCTCGCCCACGCGCTGCTCCTCTCGCTCCCGGGCAGTCCCTGCCTGTACTACGGCGACGAGATCGGCATGGGCGACAACATCTGGCTGCACGACCGCGACGCCGTGCGCACCCCGATGCAGTGGACCCCGGACCGCAACGCCGGCTTCTCGACGGCCGACCCCGGCAAGCTCTACCTGCCGGTCGTGCAGTCGCTCGTCCACCACTTCAACAACATCAACGTCGAGGCACAGCTCGCGCAGCCGACGTCCCTGCTGCACTGGGTGCACGGCATGCTCGCCGTCCGACGGCAGCACCCTGCCCTCGGGGCCGGCACGTTCGTCCAGCTCGTGAGCGACAACGACTCGGTGCTCGCGTTTCTTCGACAGACCGGCGGCGAGACCATCCTGGTGGTCGCCAACCTGGCTGCGACAGCACGGTCTGCGACGATCTCGATGCCGGGGCTCCTGGGCGCCCACCTCGCCGATGTGTTCGGAGGTGCGCCGTTTCCTTCCGTGACTACCCACGGGACCGCCACGTTCACCCTGGGGTCCCGCGACTTCTACTGGCTGGCGGTGACGATCCCGTGACGGGATGAGTGTCGTCCCCGATCGGTGCTGCCACCGAGGCACCGCCACCCCGAACCCCTGGAGGGCCGATGACGTCGAGCACCCCGCACCCGGATCACCTCGCACCGCTCGCGGCGACGGACCCGGCCCTCGTCGGCCTGCTCCGCACCTGGCTGCCCGCCCGGCGCTGGTTCCCCGCCAAGGGTGACGACGTCGACGTGACGAGCATCGGTACGATCGCCCTCGCAGACCCTGAAGGAGACGCGCTCGTGCAGGTGGTCCTGCTGCGGGCACGCACGAGCGCTCTGGACACCGTGCTCCAGGTCCCGGTGACCTTGCGCGAGGCGCACGACGGTGCCGAGGGTGCCAGCAGTACCGACGCGGCCGTGATCGGGACGATCGGGACCCCTCCGCTCGTCGTGCGGGACGCGTGCGGCGATCCGGCGTTCCTGCGGGCATGGCTCGCGGTCGCGACCGGCCCCGAAGACGTGTCGCCCGCCACGATCGGGCTCGACACGGATCATCCGCGAGTCATCGCGGGCGAGCAGTCGAACACGTCCGTGATCCTCCCCGGACCCGAGGGCGGCGCGATCCTCAAGGTCTTCCGCGCGCTCTCCCCTGGCAAGAACCCGGACGTCGAGATCCCTCGCGCGCTCGCCGCCGTCGGCTGGTGGCACGTACCCGCACCGCTCGGGTGGCTCGAGGCCGGATGGCTCGACGACGGGGCCCCCGCCGTCGGGCACCTTGCGGTCCTGAGCCGGTTCGTCCCCGCGGCGCAGGACGGCTTCGAGCTGGCGTGCGCGATGGCCGGCGACGGGGTGTCGTTCGCTCCGCTCGCCGAGGAGCTCGGCGCCGTCGTCGCCGGGATGCACGAGGCTCTGGCCGCAGCGATCCCGATGTCCGACGAGGACGCGTCGTCGGTCACCGCGCACGGGGTCGCCGACGCGGTGGCCGCACGCTTCCGCTGGGCGTGCGACGCCGTGCCTTCGCTCACGGGCTACGCCGCTGCCGTGCACGCCGTCGCCGATCGTGCCGCAGGCCTCCCCTCGGTGCCGTCGGCGCAGCGGATCCACGGGGACCTCCACCTCGGTCAGGCCCTGCGCGCCCAGGGCTCGTGGTTCCTCACGGATTTCGAGGGTGAACCCCTCGCCCCCATCGCGACGCGGTCCCGCCCGGACCTGCCGGTCCGTGACGTCGCCGGTGTGCTCCGCTCGTTCGACTACGCGGCAGCCGTCGGTGGCGCTGACGAGGCCTGGACACTCGACGCGCGCGAGGCACTGCTGCGCGGGTACCGCGACGCGCAACGGCACGCGGACCGTGCCGACGGCGTGGGTCGTCCCGCCCCGGAGGTCTCCGAGGCGGACGCTCTCGAGATCCTCAGGGCGGTCGAGCTGGAGCGGGCGCTGTACGAGGCGGTCTACGAGGCGCGGAACCGTCCGACCTGGGCACGGATCCCGGCGGCGGCCCTCACGCGCCTGCTCGGACCTCCGGACCTCTGAGACTCGGCACGCAGTCCGTCCCCCGGCGCATCCTGACGGACCAGCAGGCGATCTGCACGTCTTCCGACCGCGGCGAGCGGGAACGGGGCGTGACTTCCCGCGCCACGTGCGCCACGTCACACATGTGGCGCGCAGGAGTGGAAGGGTAGGCACATGGAGCCGCAGCCCGATCTCGCGCCTGTACCCGTCGACCAGGACACGCTTCACCGCGTCGCCACCGGCACGCACTACGACCCCCATGCCGTGCTCGGACCTCACGTCGGCTCCAGCGGAGTCACGGTCCGGACCCTTCGTCCGCTCGCCTCCGCGGTCGTCATCGTCACCCCCGATGCCCGTGCCGCTGCGACGCACGAGCAGGACGGGATCTGGGTCGCTGTCTTCACCGGGGACGTCGTGCCCGACTACCGCGTCGCGACCACCTATGACGGTCTTCCCACCCTTCAGGACGATCCGTACCGGTTCCTTCCGACCGTCGGCGAGCTCGACCAGTACCTCATCCAGGAGGGACGGCACGAGGAGCTCTGGACCGTCCTCGGCGCGAACGTCCGCTCCTACCCGAGCGTCCTCGGAGAGGTCGCCGGGACGAGCTTCGCCGTCTGGGCTCCGAACGCCGCCGCGGTCCGCGTCGTCGGTGACTTCAACTTCTGGCAGGGCACGACCCATGCCATGCGAAGCCTCGGCCAGAGCGGGGTGTGGGAGATCTTCGCCCCCGGGGTCGGCGCCGGTGCTCGGTACAAGTTCGAGATCCTCGGCCGGGACGGGTCGTGGCGCCAGAAGGCGGACCCGCTCGCGCGTGCGACCGAGGTCCCGCCGGCGACCGCCTCCATCGTCTCGGAGTCGACGCATGTCTGGTCCGACTCCGCATGGTTGGAGAACCGGGCGACGACGGATCCACACACCGGCCCGCTCAGCATCTACGAGATGCACCTCGGGTCGTGGCGCACCGGGCTCGGATACCGGGAGATCGCCCAGCAGCTCGCGGAATACGTGGTCGACCTCGGCTTCACGCACGTCGAGTTCATGCCCGTCGCCGAGCACCCCTTCGGTGGCTCCTGGGGGTACCAGGTCACGTCGTACTACGCGCCGACGTCCCGGTTCGGCTCACCCGATGACTTCCGATACCTCGTCGACACCTTGCACGCCGCGGGAGTCGGCGTCATCGTCGACTGGGTGCCGGCACACTTCCCCAAGGACGAATGGGCCCTCGCGCGGTTCGACGGCACCCCGCTGTACGAGCACGCCGATCCCCTCCGTGGCGAACACCCCGACTGGGGGACGTTCGTCTTCGACTTCGGGCGCCACGAGGTCCGCAACTTCCTCGTCGCGAACGCGACGTACTGGCTCGAGGAGTTCCACGTCGACGGACTTCGAGTCGATGCGGTCGCTTCGATGCTCTATCTGGACTACTC
>DATKTF010000297.1:0-10116 GCA_035531255.1 Cellulomonadaceae bacterium | reverse complement strand
CTGCTCGTGCGCGGGAGGGAACCCGCATGGGACCGCCCGCTCGTCGACCTCGGAGCAGGTGCCGCGACCCTGGCGGTCCTTCTCGGCCTGAGCCGGCACCCCGGCGAGTGGGCGCTGGTCCCTGCCGTCGCCGCGGCGGCTGTCCAAGTCGCCGCCGCGGGCGTCATCCTGCGACGACTCGCCCTTCAGGTGCTCGGTCCCCTCCTTGCCTGCGTCGCGTGGGTCCTCCTCATGGGCGTCGCCGGCGTGCGGGGTCCCCGGTGGTACACGGCGGCCGTCGGACTGGCTCTGCTGGCCGTCGTCAGCCTGTGGAGACGGGACCGTCGACGACAGAACGCGGCGGTCGCCACGCTCGAGATCGTCGCGCTCGAGCTGCTCGGGATCGCGTTCCTGGTGGGTGCGCCCGTGGCCCAGGCCTTCACCGAGAGCGTCGGATCGGCGTTCATCGCCACCGGCATCGGCATCGGCCTCGGGGTGTGGGGCGTGGGCACCCGGGTGCGCCGGCGCGTTACCACGGCCGCCGTCGTCATCCTCTCGTCGCTGGCGGTCGTCGTCGCGGTCCCGCTGGTCACGCTGCTGCCAGCATGGGGTGGTGCGGGGATGTGGATCGCCGTCGCCGTCATCGGCCTGGTCGCCGTGGTGGGGGCGACCATGCTCGAGCGCGCCCAGGACGCCGTGACCGGGACGCGCGCGCGGCTCGCGGAGTGGACCGCGGGCTGGGAGTGACGAGAGTCCCGAGTGCACCGACCCCGTCACGCACGCCGGTCCCCCGGTCGAGAGGCGGCCGACCGAGGGCGGGTAGGCCACCCGGGTGATCTGCGTGCTAGATCCCGATGTGGGCGATTAGTGTCGGGATGGCGGGCGCGTGTCGGGATGACGGGCGCGCGGGGACGCGGAAGGGAGTGCAGCGATGTACACGCTGTCCTCTCCGACCGCGATCGCCGTCGATGCGGCATGCCACCCACGCGCTCGCGACCTGCTCCGCGCGATCAGCGAGGTCTTCCGGCTGGCAGAGGCCGGAGTCACCCAGCTGGGGCTCTACGCCTTGGACGCCGACCCGGTCGCGACACGGCTGGCGTGGGGCATGGTCGAGCTCGTGGATGCCGCGACGCCCTCAGCACCCGGCCTGCTCGCGGCCGTCGGACACGGCGGCCCGCTCGTCGCCACGACGCTCACCCAGGCGCGCCTCGGTGACGTGCGTGACGTGACCCGGCTCGTCGTCACCGAAGCAGCGCACTGGCCCGACCCAGCTCGCGTGGGCGTCGCGGGCGGGATCGTCGTCGCAGCCTCCGCCGCCGCCGCTGCTGGTGTGGTCGCTTCGTGGTGGACTCGGCCGGAGCTGCCCCCGCAGCACGCGGAGGTGCTCGCGCGACCCTGGGGTGAGATGCGCTCGCACCTCGACGCGCTCGCTCTCGAGCCGGACGCGAGGTACGGCCCGCGTGGCAGCGCGGTCACGGACCTGGTCACCGCGGTCGCCCGCGGGCGGGCCAGTCTCGCCGGGCTGTCCCAGGTCAGCTGGCAACCGGGGACCTGGGCGTCGTCGATGCATGCCGCGGCGTGGGCGGCGCACAGGTCAGGGCGTCTGCGCGAGCAGCTGCTCGCGGTCGTGGACGTCACTGCGGCGCTCGTCTCGGCGCACGCCGACACCACCCAGCTGCGAGGGGCGCTCCCGGCGATCCACGCGCTGGCCGTCGCCGCTGTCGTCGGAGACGTCCTGGAGCCGGAACCGCTCGCCGCGCTGCGCCGGGGCGTCGTCGCGCTCTGACGCGCTCCCGGGATCGCGGGTCGGTTGCGATCGCCGACCCGCACGCCTGGTCAGCGTGCGGCTGAGGCTCCCGGGTGCGGGTACGCGTGCACGACGGCCTCCGCCAGCTGGGGCAACGCCCCGATCAGCGCGTGCTCGCCGCCATGCGCGATGCGGTGGGCGTCCGACAGTGACGTCGCCGCGTCGATGTCGAGCACGGCATCGGCGTGCAGGGCATGACCGACCCACCGCATGCGCACCCGTCGCACCGAGAGCACTCCGGGGACGTCGGCGAGGGCATGTTCCGCTCGGTGGACGAGCGCCGGCTCGACACCGTCCATCAGCCGTCGGAACACGTCGCGGAGCGCCCCGCGCAGGACGACGAGGATCGCGACGGTGATCAGCAGCCCGATCACCGGATCGGCCAGCGGGACACCCGCTGCGACGCCGAGCGCCCCGATGAGCACCGCAAGGGAGGTCAGTCCGTCGGCCCGCGCGTGCATGCCGTCGGCGACCAACGCCGCCGAGCCGATGCGACGGCCGACCCGGACGCGGTAGACGGCGACGAGCTCGTTCCCGACGAAGCCGACCAGCCCGGCGACCGCGACCCATGCGAGGTTCGCCACCGGCACCGGATCAAGGAGTCGCCGCACCGACTCGACCCCCGCGACGACGGCCGACAGGACGATCATCGCGACGATGAACAGCCCGGCCAGGTCCTCCGCGCGCCCGTAACCGTAGGTGAACCGTGCGCTCGGCCGGCGCCTCGCGAGCGCGAATGCGATCCACAGCGGGAACGCGGTCAGCGCGTCGGAGAAGTTGTGCACCGTGTCGGCGAGCAGCGCCACCGACCCGGAGACCATCACGACCGCAAGCTGGAGCAGTGCCGTCGCTCCAAGTCCGAGCAACGAGACCTTGACCGCACGGATGCCCTGGGCGCTCCCCTCGAGAGCGTCGTCGACGGAGTCCGCCGGATCGTGGCTGTGGGGCGAGAACAAGCCGTGCAGGGCACCGCGGATTCCGTGAGGGTGCTCGTGGTCGTGGTCGTGCTCGTGGTCGCGCTCGTGCTCGTGCTCGTGCTCGTGCTCGTGCTCGTGCTCGTGCTCGTGCTCGTGCTCGTGCTCGTGCTCGTGCTCGTGCTCGTGCTCGTGCTCGTGCTCGTGCTCGTGCTCGTGCTCGTGCTCGTCAGCAGCCGTGCCACGGCCGCCCCCATCGCTGCCGTGCGTGCCGGCACGGTCGTCGAGGGTGCCCGGGTCGCCGCTCATCGCACGCCCCGCAGCGGCCGCACGCCCGCAGCGTCCGCGTCCCCTGTGCTCGAGGCCCGGCGGTGGTGCGCCGGAACCTCGGACGAAGCGTGCTCCGCGTTGTGAACCGCATCGGTGACGAGTCGGGCGATGTGCTCGTTCGCGAGCCGGTAGTGCACGGACGTGCCCTCACGGCGGGTCTGGACCAGCCGTCCGAGGCGCAGCTTGGCCAGATGCTGCGAGACGGCCGGCCCCGACTTGCCGACCAGCGCCGCCAGCTCGTTGACCGCCAGCTCCCGGCCGATCAACAGCCACAACAGCTGCACGCGCGTGGGGTCCGCAAGCATCCGGAACACCTCGACGGCCAGGAGCGCCTGCTCGTGGTCGAGCGGCTCATGTTGCATATCTGCATCCATACGCAGATGCTAGACCACCCAGGACCACGTCACCCGCCGTCCAGCCGCCGACGCGGAGCGCGACCCACGAACCCCTGCACCGTCCACACAAGACCACCACATCCCCGAACGCCCACGGCCATGTCCGGCTGGCAGAATGGCCGCATGCGCACTCCCGAGAGCCGGACCCCCATCGGATGACCCTCGCCGCGCGCGACGCCTCGACGAGAGCTCGGGTCCCCGCCATCGTCGCGACCGGTGTGGTGGTCGCCGCGCTGGTGACGGTGAACCTTGCCGAGCACTTCCTGCGCAACGCCACCTGGCTCGGCCCGGTCGCCGCACTGGCCCTGCTCGCGTTCGCTCGCTGGAGCGGACTCACCTGGTCCCAGCTCGGCCTCCACCGTGACCGGCTCCGGTCCGGGCTTCAGTGGGGCATCGGTGCGGTCGCCGTCGTGGCCGTGGTGTACCTCGTCGGGGTGCTCCTCCCGTTCACGCGCCCTGCCTTCTTGGATGCGCGCTACCACCTCGGCCTGCACAGCGCGCTCGTCACCGCGTTCGTGGTCATCCCGCTCAGCACGATCGTGCTCGAGGAGGTCGCGTTCCGCTCCGTGCTCTGGGGGATGCTGGCCCGCCATGCCGCCACCTGGCGGGTGCTGCTGATCTCGTCGGCCCTGTTCGGGCTGTGGCACATCTTGCCCTCGCTCCACCTCGCGACCGCGAACCACGGCGTCGGCGACGTCGTCAGGGGCGCGGGTGCCGCAGCAGGGGTGCTGGTCATCGCGGGCATCGTCGCGTTCACCGCACTGGGTGGCGTGGTCGCCGGCGAGCTGCGTCGCCGAAGCGGGAGCGTGCTGGCCAGCGCCGGGATGCACTGGGCCACCAACAGCCTCGGCGTGCTGTTCGGCCTGGTCGCGTGGCGTCTGGTCGGCTGAACAGCGCACCGCGCGCGACCGTTCAGTCGGATGTCCGTCCGAGATCGAGCACGTCGCAGAGGTCGCGACCCATGCGCTCACGGGAGTAGCGACGCCGGCACTCCAGCGCATAGGCGCGCGCCATGGCCCGCGTGCGGTCGAGGTCGGCGATCAGTACGGACAGCATCTGCGTCCAGGCCGCTGCGTCGTGCGGCGGGACGAGCACACCCGTCTCACCCGTGACAACCGCGTCACGCAGCCCTTCGAGGTCCGCGGCGACGACCAACGCCCCCCGCATCGCCGCCTCGACGGCCACGAGCCCGAACCCCTCCATGTCTCCGGGCACCATGACGTTCGACTGCACGAAGATGTCGCCGGCCCGCATGAGCGTCTCGCGCTCGTCGTCGCTCACGCGACCGAGAAGCCGCACCCTCGCGCCCTGGCCAGACTCGACCACGGCCGTCCTGATCGAGCCCTCCTCCTCACCCGCTCCCGCGACGACGTAGACCAGATCTCCGTCGAGGCGCGGAAGGACCTCGCGGACGAACCACTCGACGCCCTTGCGTCTGACGAGACGCCCGAGGGCGAGCAGGATCACCGGGTCCCCCTCGAGACCGAGTCGACCCATCAGCTCCCGGCGGGACGCGGCTCGGTCCGCGACGGAGACGCCCGGCACCTCGACCCCGAGCCGGACCACACGCACGCGGCTCTCCGGGACGCCGACCGCGACCACGGCCCGCGCGGTCGCCTCGCTGATCGCCAGCACGCGCGGCGCCCTCGGAAGGCGCCACGACACCAGACGTCGGTACACGGGCTGAGCCCACACGACGTCCTTCCCCATCGCCATCGTGGCGTGCCGAACCCCGAGCAGCCGGAGCAGCGGCGACAGCACGAGGTACATCACGACGTCGCCGGTGATCACGGTGTCGACGCGGCGCGTCACGACCAGCTGGAACGTGCGCACCGTCGCCCGGACGACGAAGACCGGGAGCCCGCGGGCCGTCCCCCGGTGCGCGACCAGGTACGTCGGGACCGCGGCCCCGGAGCGCAGCGTCGCCCAGACGTCCGCGGCGAGCGTCTGCATCCCTCCGACGGACGGGGGAAAGGTCCGCGTCACGAACAGGGCACCGGTCACGGCGAAGGACACTACCCCGCACACGTGTTCGGTCACGCGCGGCGACTAGGATCCAGCGGTGCCCGTCTCCGAGCAGCCTCCTCCGCCGACAGGGATGTCGCGTCGGCCGGCCCGCGGGCCGCGACTGCTGCGATGGGTCGCACTCGTGGCGGTCCTGTTCTTCGCGGTCGCGTACGTCACGTCGAGCTGGGACGGGATCACGACCAGCATCGGGCGACTGGACGGACGCGCGGTCCTCGGTGCGCTCGTGCTCGTGGGCGTCGGGCTCGTGAGCGCGATGCTGTCGTGGCGGGCGGTCCTCGGCGGGCTGGGTTCCCACCTGCCACCGCTGGCAGCCGCTCGGGTGTACTTCCTGAGCCAGCTCGGCAAGTACGTCCCGGGAAGCGTGTGGCCGATCCTCGCGCAGGCGGAGCTCTCGAACGAGTACGGGGTTCCCCGCGCACGGGCCGGTTTCGCGGCGATCACCCAGATGCTCATCGGGCTCGTCGTCGGGATCGCGGTCGCGGCCGTGAGCCTCGCGGCATCGGCACCCGGGGCGCTCGCGACGTACTGGTGGCTCGGACTCGTCGCCGTCACCGGCGTGGTCGCGCTCGTGCCTGCTGTCTTCAACCGCGCGAGCGCGGTCGCCCTTCGTCTCGCGCGCCGCGACGGCGACCAGGAGCCGCTCTCCGCGCGGTCGATCGGCGCCTCGGCGGCCTGGTGCCTCGTCATGTGGCTGGCCTTCGGGGCGCAGATCTGGCTCATGGCACGGGGGCTCGGTACGACCTCGAGCACGCTCTTCGCCCTGGCCACCGGTGGCTATGCGCTCGCCTGGGTCGTCGGCTTCGTGATCATCGTGCTTCCCGCGGGCGCCGGTGCTCGGGAGGCCGCGCTCGTGCTCGCGCTGGCGCCGGTGCTCGACCGTGACAACGCCCTCGCGCTCGCCCTCGTCAGCCGGTTCCTCATGCTCCTGGGCGACGCAGGGGGCGCCGGGATCGCCGTCGTCGCGGAGCGGGTCCACGTGCATCGACATCCTGGAGCCGCGCCACCGCGCACGGTCCCGAGCCCCGAGTGATCCGCGGGAACGACGACGCCGACCCTGCGCAGCGGCCCGACGACGCGACCCCGTCCGCTGCCGAGCACGTGCCACCACGCCACCACGCGCCCACGAGACGGAACGGCGTCCTGCGCGACGACTCAGGAATGATGGGGGGTCTCATGGACGTCCGCACCTCGCCGCGACCCGCAGCGGCCCCCGCACCCGACTCCTCCCGGCATCCCGGGCTTCGTCGACTGGTCGTCTCGCTGCCCGACCGGGTCCCCGTCGTCCTCATGGTGGTCGGCGTCGTGTGCCTGCTCGCTATCCTCGCGAACGTCTTCGAGCCGGTCGTGGTCGTCCCGGCGTCGATCGTCGGCGTCACGGCGCTCTGGCGCTTCGGACCGGAGCCGCTGCGCGTGACCCGGTCGGCGGTCGTCTCCAGCGCCCTCGTCCTCGCGTTCGCCCTGGTGTGGATCGCGGTCAACGTGAAGTACGCCTCCGAGTACGTCGTCGTCAACCGGGACCCGGGCTTCCTCACGCTCCAAGCGATCTGGCTGCGGACGCATCACGTCTCCCAGATCCCCGTCGGGTCCGCGGCCGGCGTCATGAACGCGGTGAGCGCGGCCCACGCCGGCATGGATGCCTTCGACCTCCGCAACGGCGTCCTCTACGCCCAGGGGAACAAGATGCTCCCCGGACTCCTGGCGGCCGAAGGGTGGATCGGTGGCGTCCGCGCGATCCTGGCAGGCAACCTCCTCATCGGAGGCGCCGGGATCGTCACGGTGTTCGCCGCCGCGCGCCGGCTCGTCGGGGACTGGTGGGCCCTCCTCCCGGCGATCGCCCTGGCCGGCTCGCTCCCGTTCCTCGCGTTCACGCGGGCCGGTTACACCGAACCACTGGCGATGGTGTTCACCCTCGCGGGAGTCACCGCCGCATTGTCGGCGTTGCGCTCGCTGCGCCGGTCGCAGTTCCTGCTGACCGGAGCGCTGCTCGGGACGGCGGCGACCTCGCGCATCGACGGAACCCTCGGCGTCCTTGCCGTGTTCGCCGCGATCGGTGTGGTCGCCTTCGTGACCGTCGACGCGAGGACGCGCGCCGCCCTGCGTGCCGGCCTGCTCTGGACCGCATCGCTCGCGATCCCGCTTGCGCTGCTCGGCATCTGGGACGTGCGGGAGAAGAGTCCGGTCTATCTCGCCGAGCAGCAGACGAACGTCGCGTCGTTGCTCGCTCTGACGTTGCTCGCCCTGGCGATCGCGCTGACGGCCACGATCGGTGCCCCGTTCGTGCGGCTCCGCCTGCTCGTCGATCGTCACCGCCTCGGGATCGGCCGAGCGGTTGCGATCGTCTTCGCGCTGACGATGGCCGTACTCGTCTCGCGACCGTGGTGGCTCGTCGAGCGGAACCTCCGGGCGGGATCGTCCGTCGTGAGCGACATGGCTCACCTTCAGGCGAGTCTCGGGCTGCCGGTCGACCCGCAGCGCAGCTACGACGAGCTGAGCCTGAGCTGGATCGCCTGGTACTTCGGCTGGACCGTGGTGGTCCTGGGCATCGTGGGTCTCGTCCTCATGGCGCGCCGGGCGATCGCCGACCGCGACCCGCGCCTCGGAGCGTTCACCGCGTTCGTGATGGTCGGATCGATGTACTACCTCATCCGGGTCAACATCACCCCGGACCAGATCTGGGCCGTTCGTCGGCTCGTTCCGCTGACGATCCCCGGCTTCCTCATCGCGTCTGCGTGGGTGCTCTCGCTCGTGCGGATCGGGACGAGGCCGGCACGCGCCGTCCTCGTCGCGGCGCTCACCGTGGCCGTCGCGGTGTTCCCGGTCCTGACCTGGAACGGGCTCGCCGGTCGGGTCGAGCTCCGGGGGCGCTACGAACAGGCGATGAGCGCGTGCACGGCCCTCGATCACGCCGGCGTCCACCACGTCGTCTGGATCCACAGCAGCCCGTTCCACTACCTGGCGACCCTGCGCGTGATCTGCGACGTCGATGTCGTCGAGTTCGTCTCTCCACCCACCGAGGCTCAGCTCGCCGAGGTGCGAGCCGCCTGGGGAGCGGCGCCCGTCGCCGTCATGACCTTCGACGTGGGCATGGTGCCGTGGACCACGCCACCGGCCGCGCCGGTCGAGACCACGGTGTCGACGGAGATGGCCCGCCGCCACACCGGTCGACCGACCTCGGTCGTCTGGACCACGAGCGCGCTGTGGTTCGGGATGCTGACCGAGGTCGGGACGGTGACGCCGTCACCGTGAGGTCACCGCGACGTCACCGCGAGGTCACCGTCGGTACTGGATCTCCTTGATCCGTTCGAGCTGTTCCTCGAGCAGGACCCGGTTGGTGCGCAGGAGGTCCGAGATGACGCCCAGCGCGAGCGACAGCAGCGCGGCGACGGCCATGATCGATCCGAAGATGAGCGACTGGACGTTGCCGGCCGTGTCACCGTGGCTCATCCAGAGGATCAGGAAGCGGACGAACGGGATCGCCGCGAGGAGGCCGAAGAAGGTCCCCAGGGTGGCGAAGATCACGTACGGCTTGAACATCAGGTAGCTGCGGATGATTGCGGACGCCGATTTCGCCATGTGGTGGAAGACGCTGGTGAACAGCCGTGACTCACGCGTCTTCGCGTTCGTGACGACCGGCAGGCTCGCGATCCGCAGCCGCTTGTTACCGGCCTGGATGATGGTCTCCATGGTGTAGCTGAACTGCGTGACGACGTTCAGCCGGAGCAACGCGGCCCGCGAGTACGCGCGGAACCCGCTCGCCGCGTCGGGCAGCGACGTGCTGGCCGCACGGTTGACGATGAAGCTGCCGAACCGCTGCATGGTCTTCTTGAACGGGGAGAACTCGGCGATCGTGCGCGTCTGGCGGTCCGCGATGACGATGTCCGCCGCTCCGGCCATGATGGGCTGCACGAGGTCCCCGATGCGACCCTGCGGGTACTGGTTGTCTCCGTCGGTGTTCACGACGATGTCCGCCCCGCGCGCGAGTGCGTAGTCGACGCCGTCCCGGAACGACCGGGCAAGGCCCATCGTGCGCGTGTGGCGCACGAAGTCGGTCACGCCGTGCGCGCGCGCGACCTCGACCGTGCGGTCCGTCGACCCGTCGTCGATCACGAGGACGACGATCTCGTCGACGCCGTCGATCCGGTCGGGTATCGACGAGAGCACGGCAGGGAGGCTCGCCTCCTCGTTGAGGCACGGAACCTGGATGAAGAGCTTCATGTACGTCCTGTCGGCGGCGCCCGAGACGGTGGGGACGGGTCTGCGCTGGTGCACGCGCGTGTGCGCGAGTGGACACCGTGCCGAGCCAGCGTAGTGGAGCGACACCGCGACCCGCGGCAACCGTCGCGGGTCGGCGTCCGCCGGGAGGCCCCGCCGATGCCTACCGGTTCACCCCGCGAGGCCGAGCCATTCCGCGATCACCGGGCCCGCGACGTCGGCGGAGTAGACGGAGAGGTGGTCGACGTTGTCGAGGTAGCGGGTCGTCACCTCGTGCCCGGCCGCGACGAGCGCCGCGGCGAGCTGCTGGGTCAGCTCGACCGGTACGACGGTGTCGGCGGTGCCGTGCACCAGGAGCACGGCGAGGTCGGCTCGTGCGTTCGCCATCGCGACGGGGTCGGCACCCGATCGGTCGACGGTGCCGTCGCCCGCCGGGCCGAAGAGGCTGTCC
>DATKTF010000296.1:0-6947 GCA_035531255.1 Cellulomonadaceae bacterium | reverse complement strand
ATCGGGGCAGTACGCCAAGGTCCAGATGAGCTTCGAGCCGCTCGACCCCTCCGAGGGCGAGATCTACGAGTTCGTCAACAAGGTCAGCGGTGGGCGCATCCCGCGCGAGTACATCCCGTCGGTCGACGCCGGTGTGCAGAGTGCGATGCAGCTCGGTGTCCTCGCGGGCTACCCGCTGGTCGGGGTCAAGGCGATCCTGCTCGACGGTGCGGCGCACGACGTCGACTCCTCGGAGATGGCGTTCAAGATCGCCGGTTCGATGATCCTCAAGGAGGCCGTCCGCAAGGCCGACCCCGCCCTGCTCGAGCCGGTCATGGCGATCGAGGTCCGTACTCCGGAGGAGTACATGGGTGAGGTCATCGGCGACATCAACTCCCGCCGCGGCATGATCCAGGCCATGGAGGACGCGACCGGTGTCAAGGTGATCAGCGCCCTGGTGCCGCTCTCAGAGATGTTCGGGTACGTCGGTGACCTGCGGTCGAAGACCCAGGGTCGTGCGGTGTACTCGATGCAGTTCGACAGCTACGCCGAGGTTCCTCGGAACGTTGCGGACGAGATCATCAAGAAGACCCGGGGCGAGTAGTCCCACAGGTCGCAACCTGTAGTTCCACACAACACAACCGACCCGTAGGACCGAACGCCGCTCAGGGTGCCACCATGGCTCCTGCGATCGTCCGGCAATCTCTACCAGAGTCCTGAGGAGGACCCACAGTGGGCAAGGCGAAGTTCGAGCGCACCAAGCCGCACGTCAACATCGGGACCATCGGTCACGTCGACCACGGCAAGACGACGCTGACGGCGGCGATGTCGAAGGTGCTGCACGACAAGTACCCCGACCTGAACCCCTTCACGCCGTTCGACGAGATCGACAAGGCGCCGGAGGAGAAGCAGCGCGGTATCACGATCAACATCGCGCACGTCGAGTACCAGACGGAGAAGCGCCACTACGCGCACGTCGACGCTCCTGGTCACGCGGACTACATCAAGAACATGATCACCGGTGCCGCGCAGATGGACGGCGCGATCCTCGTGGTCGCGGCGACCGACGGCCCGATGGCCCAGACGCGTGAGCACGTGCTGCTCGCTCGCCAGGTCGGCGTGCCGTACCTGCTCGTCGCGCTCAACAAGGCCGACATGGTCGACGACGAGGAGATCCTCGAGCTCGTCGAGATGGAGGTCCGGGAGCTGCTCTCGGCCCAGGGCTTCGACGGGGACAACGCGCCGGTCGTGCGCGTCTCCGCCCTGAAGGCGCTCGAGGGTGACCCGAAGTGGACGGCATCGGTGCAAGAGCTGCTCGACGCCGTCGACGAGAGCGTCCCGGAGCCGGTCCGCGACATGGACAAGCCGTTCCTGATGCCGATCGAGGACGTCTTCACGATCACCGGTCGTGGCACGGTCGTCACGGGCAAGGTCGACCGCGGAAAGCTCTCGATCAACTCGGAGGTCGAGATCCTCGGCATCCGCCCGGTGCAGAAGACCACGGTCACCGGCATCGAGATGTTCCACAAGCAGATGGACGAGGCCTGGGCCGGCGAGAACTGTGGCCTTCTGCTTCGTGGCATCAAGCGCGAAGAGGTCGAGCGCGGCCAGGTCGTGGCCAAGCCGGGCACCATCACGCCGCACACGGAGTTCGAGGCACAGGTCTACATCCTGGCCAAGGACGAGGGCGGGCGTCACAACCCGTTCTACTCGAACTACCGTCCGCAGTTCTACTTCCGTACCACGGACGTCACCGGCGTCATCACGCTGCCTGAGGGCACCGAGATGGTCATGCCGGGCGACAACACCGAGATGACGGTCGTGCTGATCCAGCCGATCGCCATGGAGGAGGGCCTCGGCTTCGCGATTCGCGAGGGCGGCCGGACCGTTGGTTCGGGCAAGGTCACCAAGATCCTGAAGTGATCTCCAGGCAGGGCCCGGGCCGACGCCCGGGCCCTGCCGCACGTCCGGCTGTCGGATGCTTCGCGATGCGCATGTCGGAGGCGATGCAGCGGGGCGTTCCCGGATTGGCCTTCGGTCGGTCTGTCTGGCACACTGTTCAGGTTGCCCGGTGCACATGCGCCCGCGATCGATGCCCGCTGCAGACGCAGTAGGGGCGCGGGTGCGGATGTGAGTCCGGGCAGCCACATGATGAGGGCGCGAGTCTGGCGAACAGCCGGGGCCGCCCCCACAGCAACCAACGACCACGCACCGACATGGTGTGCAGCGCGAGGGTGCGTCGCAAGATGCGACACGCCCGAGTGCGGGGGTCGGACAGCTAGCAGTTCGAGAGAGAGAAGTAGACGACGCCATGGCGGGACAGAAGATCCGCATCCGGCTCAAGTCCTACGACCACGAGGTCATCGACAGCTCGGCGCGCAAGATCGTCGACACGGTGACACGCGCTGGTGCGACGGTCGTGGGCCCGGTGCCGCTGCCGACGGAGAAGAACGTCTTCTGCGTCATCCGGTCGCCTCACAAGTACAAGGACAGCCGCGAGCACTTCGAGATGCGCACCCACAAGCGGCTCATCGACATCATCGATCCCACGCCCAAGGCTGTCGACTCGCTTATGCGGCTCGACCTGCCGGCAGACGTGAACATCGAGATCAAGCTCTGACGCTGGGAAGGAACAGATCATGACCACCCAGCAGAACGCGCGACAGATCACGGCGCTGCTCGGCACGAAGCTCGGCATGACCCAGGTCTGGGACGACAACGGTCGTCTCGTCCCGGTCACGGTCGTGCGGGTCGGCACGAACGTCGTGACGCAGGTCCGCAACGTTGACACGGACGGGTACGCCGCAGTCCAGCTGGCCTACGGTCCCGTGGACCCGCGCAAGGTGACCCAGCCGCTCAAGGGCCACTTCGAGAAGGCCGGGGTCACCCCGCGCCGGCACGTGGCAGAGATCCGCACCAGCGACTCCGCCGAGTACTCGCTCGGCCAGGAGATCACGGCGGCGGCCTTCGAGGCCGGCGCCATGGTCGACGTCTCCGGCACCACCAAGGGCAAGGGCACGGCGGGCGTGATGAAGCGTCACGGCTTCCACGGTGTCAGCTCTTCCCACGGTTCGCACCGGAACCACCGCAAGCCCGGCTCGATCGGTGGCGCGTCGACGCCGTCGCGCGTGTTCAAGGGTGTGCGGATGGCGGGCCGCATGGGCAACGAACGCAAGACCGTCCAGAACCTGACCGTTCACGCGGTCGACGTCGAGAAGGGGCTGCTGCTCGTCAAGGGCGCGGTCCCGGGCCCCAAGGGCGGCGTCGTCCTCGTGCGTTCCGCAGTGAAGGAGGCGTGACGTGGCTGACACTCTGACAGTCGACGTCATCGACGCCTCGGGGAAGAAGGCCGGCACCACCGACCTCCCCGCCGAGGTGTTCGACGTCCAGACGAACGTCCCGCTGATCCACCAGGTCGTCGTCGCGCAGCTCGCCGCGGCACGCCAGGGCACCGCGTCGACCAAGACGCGTGGCGAGGTCAGCGGTGGCGGTCGCAAGCCGTACAAGCAGAAGGGCACCGGTCGTGCCCGTCAGGGTTCGACGCGCGCACCGCAGTTCGCCGGCGGTGGCGTGGTGCACGGTCCGACGCCGCGTGACTACTCGCAGCGCACACCGAAGAAGATGAAGGCCGCGGCGCTCCGTGGTGCTCTCTCGGACCGCGCGCGTGCGGGTCGTGTGCACGTCGTCTCGGGCTTCGCCCCGGGTACGGCACCGTCGACCAAGTCGGCGCTCGGCGTGCTCGACAACCTCTCGGGTCGCAAGAACGTCCTGGTGGTCGTCGAACGGCAGGACGAGGTCACGTGGAAGTCGCTCCGGAACGTCGAGCGGGTGCACCTGCTGGTCGCCGACCAGCTGAACACCTACGACGTCCTGATCTCCGACGACGTGATCTTCACCCAGGGTGCGCTCGACGCGTTCCTCGCGGGTCCGGTCAACGGCCGGTCCGTGAAGGCTGTCGCGTCGGAGTCCGAGATCGAGGAGGCCGGCAAGTGACCGACGTCGCAAAGGACCCGCGGGACATCCTGCTCGCGCCGGTCGTCTCGGAGAAGAGCTACGGACTGCTCGACGAGGGCAAGTACACCTTCGTCGTGGACCCGCGCTCGAACAAGACGGAGATCAAGATCGCGATCGAGCAGATCTTCTCCGTCAAGGTCGCCTCGGTGAACACGATCAACCGCAAGGGCAAGTCGCGGCGGACGAAGTTCGGGCTGGGCAAGCGCAAGGACACCAAGCGTGCGATCGTCACCCTCCGCGAGGGAACGATCGACATCTTCGGCGGACCCGTCGGCTGAGCCGGCGCGATAAGCAGATTGAGGACTGATCGTGGGAATCCGTAAGTACAAGCCGACGACTCCGGGCCGCCGTGGCGCCAGCGTCGCCGACTTCGTCGAGATCACGCGCTCCACGCCGGAGAAGTCGCTGGTTCGCCCGTTGCACAAGACCGGTGGGCGCAACAGCACCGGTCGGGTGACCACCCGTCACCAGGGTGGCGGGCACAAGCGTGCGTACCGCGTCATCGACTTCCGTCGTCATGACAAGGACGGCGTGCCGGCGAAGGTCGCGCACATCGAGTACGACCCGAACCGCACGGCGCGCATCGCGCTGCTGCACTACGCCGACGGCGAGAAGCGCTACATCATCGCGCCGAACAAGCTCAAGCAGGGCGACGTGATCGAGAACGGTCCCGCCGCCGACATCAAGCCCGGCAACAGCCTGCCGCTCCGCAACATCCCGACCGGTACGGTCATCCACGCGATCGAGCTCCGGCCCGGTGGCGGTGCGAAGATCGCGCGGTCGGCGGGTGCGTCGGTGCAGCTGGTCGCGAAGGAGGGGCCGTACGCGCAGCTGCGCATGCCCTCCGGCGAGATCCGGAACGTGGACGTGCGCTGCCGGGCGACGGTCGGCGAGGTCGGCAACGCCGAGCAGTCGAACATCAACTGGGGCAAGGCCGGCCGCATGCGGTGGAAGGGCAAGCGCCCCTCCGTCCGTGGTGTGGCGATGAACCCGATCGACCACCCGCACGGTGGTGGTGAGGGCAAGACCTCCGGAGGTCGTCACCCGGTCAGCCCGTGGGGCCAGCCCGAGGGCCGGACCCGTCGTCCCAACAAGCCGAGCGACAAGCTCATCGTGCGTCGTCGGCGCACCGGCAAGAACAAGCGCTGATAAGGAGCCTGACAGATGCCACGCAGCCTGAAGAAGGGCCCCTTCGTCGACGCCCACCTCATGAAGAAGGTGGACGTGCAGAACGAGAAGGGGACCAAGAACGTCATCAAGACCTGGTCCCGTCGCTCGGTCATCACGCCCGAGTTCCTCGGCCACACGTTCGCGGTGCACGACGGCCGCAAGCACACTCCCGTCTTCGTCACCGAGGCGATGGTCGGGCACAAGCTGGGCGAGTTCGCCCCCACGCGGACCTTCCGCGGCCACGAGAAGGACGACCGCAAGGGTCGTCGTCGCTGAGCCCCCGGGCACAGCCGACGACCCCGTGATCGCACTTCAGATCTGACGAGACAAGAAGGCAGGACAGCAATGGAAGCCAAGGCGCAGGCGCGGTTCGTCCGCGTCACGCCCCAGAAGGCCCGGCGCGTCGTGGACCTCATCCGTGGCAAGCAGGCCGGCGAGGCCGTGACAACGCTCCAGTTCGCACCCCAGGCAGCGGCCGAGACCGTGCGCAAGGTCGTCGAGAGCGCGGTTGCCAACGCACGGGTGAAGGCCGAGCGCGCGAGCGCGGCGTTCGACGAGCGCGAGCTCGTCATCACCGAGGCCTATGTGGACGAGGGGCCGACCCTGAAGCGGTTCCGCCCGCGTGCACAGGGACGGGCGAGCCAGATCCTCAAGCGGACCAGCCACATCACCGTGGTGGTCGCTCCGCGCGAGCAGAAGACCACGGCCAAGGCCGTGTCCGCCGGGACGAAGGGAAGGGCCCGATAGTGGGACAGAAGGTCAACCCGCTCGGGTATCGCCTGGGCATCACGACCGATCACCGGTCGCGATGGTTCGCGGACTCGACGAAGCCGGGTCAGCGCTATCGCGACTACATCCGCGAGGACGTGCAGATCCGGAAGCTCATGGGCACAGGCCTCGAGCGCGCCGGCATCTCGAAGGTGGAGATCGAGCGCACGCGTGACCGCGTGCGGGTCGACATCCACACCGCGCGTCCTGGCATCGTCATCGGGCGTCGCGGCGCCGAGGCCGACCGCATCCGTGGCGAGCTCGAGAAGCTGACGGGCAAGCAGGTGCAGCTCAACATCCTCGAGGTGAAGAACGCTGAGATCGACTCTCAGCTGGTCGCCCAGGGGATCGCCGAGCAGCTTGCGAGCCGTGTCTCGTTCCGGCGCGCGATGCGCAAGGGCATGCAGTCGGCGCTCCGCGCAGGTGCCAAGGGGATCCGGGTGCAGTGCTCGGGTCGTCTCGGCGGTGCGGAGATGAGCCGCAGCGAGTTCTACCGCGAGGGTCGTGTGCCTCTGCACACGCTGCGCGCGAACATCGACTACGGCTTCTACGAGGCCCGGACCACGTTCGGCCGGATCGGGGTCAAGGTCTGGATCTACAAGGGCGACATGACGGAGAAGGAGTTCGCACGCGAGCAGGCAACAGCCGCACCGCGCGCACCCCGCGGTCCCCGTGCCGACCGTCCCGCCCGCGGTGGCGCCGCAGGAGGTGGCGCCGCAGGCGGTCGCCGTCCGGAGCGCAGCGACGCTCCTGCTGCTCCCGAGGCCGCCGCACCATCCACCCCTGAGACCGGAACGGAGGCCTGAGCAATGCTGATCCCGCGCAGGCTGAAGCACCGCAAGCAGCACCACCCCGGGCGTTCAGGCGCCGCGACGGGTGGGACGACGATCTCGTTCGGCGAGTACGGCATCCAGGCTCTCGAGCCTGCGTACGTCACGAACCGGCAGATCGAGGCTGCTCGTATCGCCATGACCCGCCACATCAAGCGTGGTGGCAAGGTCTGGATCAACATCTAC
>DATKTF010000295.1:0-5680 GCA_035531255.1 Cellulomonadaceae bacterium | reverse complement strand
ACGGCGGGGCTGGTGATCGCGCTCTGGGCGATCGCAGGACCGGCCCTGCAGAGCGTGTTCGAGAACGCGATCGCGCAGGTCACGGGCAGTCACCCCTAGTGGCGCGGGATCTCGTGGCGCGAGGTTGTGGTCCCGCGTGGTGCGGCACCGACCCGGAGCGGGCGCATCGGCGCCGCATCGCGCGACGATGCCGACGCGGAGACGGCGACCGACTCGGTGCCGAAGACCACGATGTCGGCTGGCGTGACGTCGTCCCCGGACCGCTCGGAGGGTGCGGCTCCGATGTGAGCGGGACCAGAGCGAGCGGGTTCCGGGACCGCGGGTCCGCGATCGTGGACTTCGCACTCGTGGGAGGTCTCCTCACGCTGCTGTTCGCGGCAGTCCTGCAGCTGACGCTCGCCCTGCACGTGCGCAACACGCTCGTGGACTGCGCGGCCGAGGGAGCGAGGTTTGCCGCGATGGCCGACAGGTCGCCCCCCGACGGCGTCGATCGGGCGCGAGAGCTGATCACGATGTCACTGGCGCCCCGGTTCGCCGAGAACATCTCCTCGCGGGAGCTCCTCTTTGGCGGTGTCCGTGTGATCGAGGTCGAGGTGGTCGCCCCGGTGCCGGTGGTCGGACTGATCGGGCCGTCCGGGACCATGACCGTCCGAGGCCATGCGCTCGAGGAGTCGTCATGACCACGCGTGGAGCGACGAGGTGCGCACGGTCGTCAGACGACGGCAACGCGATCGTCGAGTTCCTCGCCGCGGCCGTGCTGCTTCTCGTGCCGGTCGTGTACCTGGCACTCGTCCTGGGCCGGATCCAGGCCGCGACCTTCGCCGCCGAGGGTGCGGCACGGGAGGCCGGTCGGACCGCTGCGACGGCATCCGGGCCCGACGATGCGGCGAGGCGGGCGACGACGTCGGTGGGCCTCGCGCTTGGCGATCAAGGATTCGACGACGTCGACCCTGCGGGTGCGTTGACGCTCACCTGCTCGACGGTGCCGTGCCTGCAGCCGGGCAGCGACATCGTGACGGTCGTGACGTTCGACGTCGACCTGCCGTTCGTGCCGGAGTTCGTCCGCGGCGTCGTCCCTCTGCACGTCCCGGTCGTCGCGCGGCACATCGCGCCCGTCGACTCCTTCGCGGAGCGGCCGTGAGGCGCGCGCGTGACGACGACGGGCAGGTGACCCTGCTCGCGATCGTCTTCACGATGCTGGCGCTGCTCCTCGTCACCGCAGTCGTGTCGGCGACGGGTGTCCACCTCGAGCGCAAACGATTGCTTGCGCTCGCAGACGCCTTGGCTCTCGAGGCCGCGGACGAGCTCGAGCCGTCGGTCGTCTACGCCAGGCCAGGGCGGGCGCCGCAGGCAGGGGCGGCGATCTCGCTCACAGACCGGGACGTCGACCGGGCCGTCGACAGGTACCTGCGCGACAACCCGGATGCGGCGGCAGGTTTCGACGGGTTCAGCGCGAGCGCACGGGCCTCCGGCGACGGACGCACGGCGGAGGTCGCTCTCGGGGCGCTCGCTCGCCCGGTGATCGTCAGCTGGGTGACTGCCCCGTGGTCGGACGGGATCACGCTCCGGGTCGAGTCGTCGGCTCGTGCCTGGTGACGTCGCCCCGGTCCGACTCGCGTAACCTGGACCCTCGTGGCAGCCACCGACTTCCCGAGCGAGATCCGCGCCCTCCGCGGCACCTTGGACACGATCCGCAAGGTCACCGACCCCGAGGCCCTGACGTCCCAGATCGCCGAGCTCTCGGAGAAGGCGTCCGCTCCTGACCTGTGGGACGACCCGGATGCCGCGCAGGCTGTGACGTCCGCGCTGTCCCACGCGCAGGCGGAGCTCGACCGCGTCGCGACCTTCACGAATCGAATCGACGACCTCGAGACCCTTGTGGAGATGGCGACCGAGGGCGAGGGCGCCGACGACGTCGAGACCCTCGCCGAGGCCGAGGCCGAGCTCGTCGCGATCCGGAGAGACCTGGGCGAGCTGGAGGTCCGCACGCTGCTCTCGGGCGAGTACGACAAGCGCGAGGCCGTCGTGACGATCCGGTCCGGGGCGGGCGGCGTCGACGCCGCGGACTTCGCCGAGATGCTCATGCGCATGTACCTGCGGTGGGCTGAGCGGCACGGATATCCGACCGCGGTCCTCGACACGTCGTATGCGGAAGAGGCGGGCCTGAAGTCGGCGACCTTCGAGGTCAAGGTGCCCTACGCGTTCGGCAACCTGTCCGTCGAGGCGGGCACCCACCGCCTCGTGCGGATCTCGCCGTTCGACAACCAGGGGCGCCGCCAGACGTCGTTCGCCGCTGTCGAGGTGATCCCGCTGATCGAGCAGACGGACAGCGTGGAGATCCCGGAGAACGAGATCCGCGTCGACGTGTTCCGCTCGTCGGGGCCGGGTGGCCAGTCGGTCAACACGACGGACTCCGCGGTGCGGCTGACGCACATCCCGACCGGGATCGTCGTGTCGATGCAGAACGAGAAGTCCCAGATCCAGAACCGTGCCGCCGCTCTTCGCGTGCTGCAGTCGCGTCTGCTCCTCCAGCGCCAGGCCGAGGAGAACGCCGCGAAGAAGGCGCTCGCCGGTGACATCAAGGCCAGCTGGGGTGACCAGATGCGTTCGTATGTGCTGCACCCGTACCAGATGGTCAAGGATCTCCGCACCGAGTACGAGGTCGGCAACACCGCGGCAGTGTTCGACGGCGACATCGACGGGTTCATCGAGGCCGGTATCCGGTGGCGGCGCGGGCAGCAGAACTGACCGGGCCGGGCGCCGACGTCGGCCGCGACGACGCTGGATCGACCTGGCTCGGCGCAAGGACGTCGGCCGCTAGCCCGACATATCCTCCCAATCTTCCGGACCGGACCGCTCACAGGACGGGTTGCGGCGTGTCTGACCGGATCGGGTCCGACGGTCTGCCTAGGCTCGATGACGGCCAGGTAGGTCCTTTCCCCCGTCCCCGAGACTGGCCTGCGAGCTTGTGATCCGCTTCGAGAACGTCAGCAAGGTCTACGCGCGCGGCGCGAGGCCAGCCCTGGACTCGATCTCCATGGAGGTCGAGCGGGGTGAGTTCGTGTTCCTGGTCGGCGCGTCCGGCTCGGGGAAGTCGACCTTTCTGCGCCTGGTGCTGCGCGAGGAACGGCCCTCGGAGGGCAAGGTCTTCGTCGCAGGAAAGGACATGACGACGCTGTCCGCGTGGAAGGTCCCGCAGATGCGGCGCGAGATCGGCGCCGTGTTCCAGGACTTCCGCCTGCTGCCCAACAAGTCCGTGTACGAGAACGTCGCGTTCGCGCTCCAGGTGATCGGCAAGCCTCGTCACCACATCATGACGACCGTGCCGGACGTCCTGGAGATGGTCGGCCTCGCGGGCAAGGAGAAGCGCCGGCCGCACGAGCTCTCCGGGGGAGAGCAGCAGCGCGTGGCGATCGCGCGCGCGTTCGTGAACCGACCGCCGATCCTGCTGTGCGACGAGCCGACCGGGAACCTCGACCCGACGACGTCCCTGGGCATCATGCGGCTGCTCGACCGGATCAACCGCACGGGGACCACCGTCGTCATGGCGACCCACGACGACGAGATCGTCGACCAGATGCGCAAGCGCGTCGTCGAGCTGTCCGCCGGGGCGATGGTCCGTGACCAGTCCCGTGGCGTGTACGGCTCGGCGCGCTGAGAAGGCAGAGGTCGCAGCGTGAGAGCTCAGTTCATCCTTTCCGAGATCGGCATCGGCCTCCGACGCAACCTGTCGATGACGATCTCGGTCATCCTCGTGACGTTCGTGTCGCTCACCTTCGTCGGCAGCGCCGCCCTGCTCCAGCTGCAGATCTCCCAGATGAAGGACGACTGGTACGGCAAGGTCGAGGTCTCGGTCTTCCTGTGCGCGTCCGGGTCGCAGAAGCCGACGTGCGCGGACGGTGAGGTCACCGACGCGCAGAAGGCCGCGATCCAGGCGGAGCTCGACTCGCCGGACGTGAAGCCGTACATCCAGAAGGTCTACTACGAGTCCAAGCAGCAGGCTTTCGTCTCGTTCCAGAAGATGTTCGCGGATCAGTGGTGGGCGTCGTCCATCACGGTCGACGACATGAACTCCTCGTTCCGGATCAAGCTCACCGACCCCGCGAAGTACCAGGTCGTCGCTGACGTCCTCACGGGTCGACAAGGGATCGACGAGGTCCAGGACCAGAGGAAGATCTTCGACTCCTTGTTCCTCGTGCTCAACCGCGCGACGATGCTCTCGGCAGGTCTTGCTGCGGTGATGCTGCTCGCGGCGGTGCTGCTCATCACGACGACGATCCGGTTGTCTGCGATGAGTCGACGGCGCGAGACGGGCATCATGCGGTTGGTCGGCGCATCGAACCTCTTCATCCAGCTTCCGTTCATGCTGGAGGGTGCGATCGCCGCGACGCTGGGCGCGGCGCTGGCGGTCGGTGGACTCTGGCTGGGGGTGAGGTACCTCGTGATCGACTGGCTGAGCTCGTCCGTCACCTCGATCAACTTCATCACCGAACGCCAGGTCTGGCTGGTGGCGCCGTTCATCGTCGGGGCGGCGATCCTGCTCGCGGCGATCTCCTCGTTGGTCACCCTCCGGCGCTACACGAAGGTCTGAACCATGAGATCCGTGACGAAGCAGAGCCGGAGGACGGGTCTGCTCGTCGTCGTGCTCGCCTTCCTCACCGTGCTCAGTGGTGCGGCGCCGTCCGCACGGGCGGACAGCTACGACAACCAGGTCGCACAGAACAAGCAGCAGGCCGCCGCGAACAAGGCGGCGCGCGACCAGCTCGCGTCATCCTTGGAGAACACCAACGCCGCGCTGGCTCAGGCCGCCCTCGACCTGCAGCAGACCGAGCTCCGTCTCCCGCAGGCGCAGGCCGAGCTCGCCGCAGCCCAGGATGACCTCGCATCGGCCCAGCGCGAGGCGACGATCATCGCCGGTCGACTGCAGGACGCACGCGACCAAGAGGCATCGATCAACCAGACGATCCAGGCCGACACGGTCCGGAGCACGGCCGTCCGCAATGCGCTCGGGGAGATGGCTCGGCAGGCGTACCGCGGTGGTGGAGCGATCTCCAGCCTCGGGGTCGCGCTCGGGGCGCAGAGCACGGACGAGTTCATCGCGACGTACGGTGCGGTGTCGAGCGCATTGCGGGCGCAGGCCCAGTCGCTCGCCGGGTTGCAGCAGGCGCAGGCCGACAACCGCAACAGCCAGGCTCGTCTCACGGCCGTGCGTGGTCGCATCGCCGAGCTGAAGGCCGAGGCCGACGCGAAGGTCGTCGAGGCCGACCAGGCCCGGGCGCATGCGCAGGAGCGCACCGTCGAGATCACTGCCCTCATCGCCCAGCAGGCGGCGAGCAAGCAGGTGATGGCTGATCAGCTTGCGGCCGAGCAAGCCCAGCAGGCTCAGCTCGATGCCGAGGCGGCGGCACTCTCCGCATCCCTCAACGACATCATCGCGAAGCAGAACGCGGCGCGGGCGGCAGCGGGGGTGCGCGGGCCGATCAACGGCGCGGTGTTCGCGAACCCGACCTCCACGAACCCGATGTTCGTCACCTCGCCATACGGCTGGCGGCTTCAACCGATCCTCAAGATCTACCGGCTGCATGCGGGCGTCGACCTCCGCGCGTACTGCAACACCCCCATCTATGCCGGGCGCGCCGGGACCGTGCAGTGGGCGAAGTGGGTCAACGGCTACGGCAAC
>DATKTF010000294.1:0-3592 GCA_035531255.1 Cellulomonadaceae bacterium | reverse complement strand
CAGGCGGACGTGCGCGCCGGAGCGGACGGGGATGCGGCACGCGCGGGCAGCGCGCGGAGCTCGGCGACCCCCTGGCCGGACGGGTCGACCGAGAACGACGTGACCCGGTGCCCACCGTCCTCGCTGATCTCGACGGTCGAGATGCTCGCGTTGGGAAGCGGGTGGGTCGGCGGGCTTCCGATGAGCGTGAGGTAGGCCGCGAGGGTCACGCCGTGGCTGACCACCAGGACCTCGGAGTCGTCACGATGGGCCTCCTCGATCCGCGTGAAGCCCGATCGGACCCGGCCGAGGTAGATCGCGGCCGACTCTCCGCCGGGGAGACCGGGGTGCGTGCCGTCGAAGACGCGGGCGAACAGCTCCCAGGGATCCACGTAGGCGTGGAGCTCCTCCTCCGGGGCGGCCTCGAAGTCACCGAAGCTGAGCTCCCGGAGGTCCTCGTCCGTCGTCAGCACCGTCCGCGGGTGGTGCGTGAGGATCATGTCGGCCGTCGCGACGGTGCGGCCGGACGGGCTCGCGTACGCGGCCGCGAACGACCGTGCGCGCAGGTGCTGCGCGGTCGCGGCGACTCCGGCGGCGCCGTCGTCCGTGAGCTGCGAGTCGCACCATCCCTGAATACGGTGCTCGTCGTTGTAGACCGTCCGACCGTGCCGGACGAGGTAGAGGGTGAGGGCCACGGACGGCGATGCTACTGACCGTCGATGAACGGCGCGTGAAGCCGGCGCGTCTCGTTCACGAGCCGACGGTCACGTCACGACGTTGACGGGTCGGCCGGCACAGAACGCCTCGACCGCAGCGACGGTGCCCTCGGCCATCCGGGCGAGGGCCTGCGGGGTGCGGAAGCCCAGGTGAGGGGTGAGCACCGTCCCTGGTGCGGTGAGCAGGGGATCGTCCGCCCCGAGGGGCTCCGGGTCGAAGACGTCGAGCGCGGCCAGCAGGTCGCCACGCGCCAGCCGTCGTACCAGGGCACCGGGGGCGAGCAGCTCGCCGCGCGCGGTGTTGACGAGGATCGACCCGGGACGCAGCAGGTCGAGCAGGTGCTCGGTCACGATGCCGTCGGTCTGCGCCGTCAACGGCAGATGCAGGCTGACGACGTCGCTCGCGGCGAACAGCTCGTCCAGGCCTGCCGCCCGGGCGTGCACCAGCTCCAGGTCGGCCTCGTCGAGCTCACGGTCCCAGACGAGCACCCGCATCCCCAGGGCATCGACCAGCCGTGCGAACGTCCGCCCGATCCCGCCGAACCCGACGACGCCCACGGTCGCACCGTCGAGCTCCCGGCCCGAGTGTCCCGACCAGTCACCGGCGCGCAGCGCCCGGTCGGCGGCGGGCACACCGCGCGCCGCGGCCAGGAGCAGGGCGAGCGCGTGCTCGGCGACGGCACGGTCGCCGTAGTGCGTCACGTTCGTGACCGTGATGCCGAGCTCTCGCGCGAGCGGGAGGTTCACGTAGGACGCCGCGCCCGTCCCGGAGAACGCCACGAGCTCGGTGCGTCCGGCGCACGCGCGGAGCGTGTCGTCGTCGAGGTGCACCGAGAGCAGGACGACGTCGGCGGTGCTCACTCGTTCGCGGATCCCGGCCTGGTCGGGGAGGTCCGTCGCGATCACGACCTCGCCGAGCGCGTCGAGCCGACGGCGGAGCTCGCGAGAGGCGAAGCGTGCGGCGAGGCCGCCGTCGGCACTCGGGCACACGATCCGGCGAGATGTCATGGACCGGCACCCTAGTGCGTGCGGGTGCCGCGCACGTCTCGCGGTCGGTGCGACGCACTCCGGTCGGCAGCGTCGGCAGGGTCGGGGCTCAACGGCCGCGGAGGCGATCGATCTCCCGGCGCTCACGCTTGGTCGGACGGCCCGACCCTCGATCGCGCTGAGCTGCGACGGCCACGTGCTCGCGCGGCGGAGGAGCGGGCGTGTGGTCGACGAAGCACTCCGCCGCAGGAGCGGTACCCACCCGCTTCACGATCACGCGTGCGACCACGACGACGCGTTCGGGGCCGTCGCCACGGACCCGGACCTCGTCACCGATCCGCACGAGTGCGGCGGGCTTCACGTGGTCGCCGTTCACGCTGACGTGGCCACCCCGGCACGCGGCAGCGGCGAGCGAGCGGGTGCGCGCCAGGCGCACCGCCCACACCCAGCGGTCCACCCGGGTGGACGTGAGAGGTTCCGGTACGGCCACCGTCCCAGCCTAGGCGCGCGGTGCGCCGCCCACCGACGGCACCGACTCCACAGACGGCGGAGCGCACCGCGGCGCCATCGCCGGATCCCGAGAACGCGTGGTGGGGGCCCAGCGAGCGCACAGGGCACGCAGAAGCGGCCGGAGTTGTCTCGAGGTGACGGCACCACCCAGGTGCTGGACGGCGGGAGAACCCTCATGGACGACAACGGCGACAGCGGCTTCATCCCCACCCCCGAGGGGACCGGCGCCTCCCCGTCCGTCGACGGCCCCGCCGAGACGCTCCTGGTCGAACCACGTGCGCGGCGATCTCGGCGCCGGCGCACCGCGACGATCGTGATCGCCTCCGCCGTCGCGCTCGGGCTCGCCACCGGCGGCGCGATCTGGTCGGCTGCACAGGGGGCCGGTTCGGCAGCGGCATCGGCCGACTCCTCCCTCACGCAGCAGGACACCCTGCCGCCCGGCTCGTCGACCCAGCCCGACCAGGGCGGGCGCGCGGACGTTCGCGGGTCGGAACCGACGGCGCTCTCGACGACCGCCGCGACATCGACCCAGCAGGTCGGGCTGGTCACGATCGTGTCCACCCTCGGGTACCAGGACGCGACCTCCGCGGGCACCGGCATCGTGCTGACCTCCGACGGCACGATCCTGACCAACAACCACGTGATCGTCGGCGCGACGGCGATCGAGGTGACCGTCGAGTCGACCGGCGCGACCTACCCGGCCGAGGTCGTGGGAACCGACGCGACGGCCGACGTCGCCGTCCTGCGGCTGACCGGGGCCTCGGGCCTTACGACCGCGACGATCGCGACCGACGGCGTCGCAGTCGGTGACGCGGTCACCGCCGTGGGCAACGCGGAAGGTGGCGGGAGCCTCGTCGCCGCCGCCGGTACCGTGACGGCGCTCGACGCCACGGTCACGACGCGGGACGAGGTCACCGGCGAGCTGGTGACGCTCGACGGACTCCTCCAGATCGACGCGGACGTCGTCTCCGGCGACTCCGGCGGCGCCGTGCTCGACTCGTCGGGTGCCGTGGTCGGGATGACGACGGCTGCGTCGTCCGGGACGTCGAACATCAGCGGCTACGGGATCGCGATCGATCGGGCGCTCACCATCGCCGACACGATCGTCGCCGGGACGGACACCACCACGATCACGATCGGCTACCCGGCCTTCCTGGGCGTGCAGGCGGTCGGGCAGGTCGGTCGTCCGGGCTCGATCGTGGCAGTCGACGGCGCGTTCGTCGCCGGCGTGATCGACGGCACCCCGGCACAGCAGGCAGGTCTCGCCGCGGGGGACACGATCACGGCGCTCGACGGGGTGGCCGTCGGTTCGGCCGACGCCCTGAGCCAGCTGCTCGCCGGGTACGCACCGGGGACGCGGGTGACCGTGACCTGGACCTCCGGCGCCACCGGAGCGAGCC
>DATKTF010000293.1:0-4456 GCA_035531255.1 Cellulomonadaceae bacterium | reverse complement strand
GGACGCCGTCATCGTCGTGGACGTGCTGCGGTGGAGCGGCTGGGCCGCCGCGCGCTGACTGCTGACCTACGAGCGGACGACGAGCACCGGGCACGGCGCGTGCACCACGACCGTGTGGCTGACCGACCCGAGCAGCATCCGGGCGACCCCGTGCCGCCCGCGGCTGCCCACCACGAGAAGCCGCGCAGTGCGCGCGAAGTCGAGCAGGGTCTCTGCGGGCTGACGGTGCACCAGATGACGGTTGACGACCAGGTCCGGGTACCGCTCACCGAGCCCCGCGAGCGACTCGGCCAGCACGACGCGCTCACCTTCCTCGATCACCTCGTCGTACGAGTCGAGCGCATTGCCGAGCACCGCGTCCGCCATGGGCTCCTTCCAGGCGTGCACGACCGTGAGCTCCTGACCGAGCCGGTCGGCCTCTTCCGCCGCGTGGGCGACCGCCGCGATCGAGTCCTCCGACGCGTCCACGCCGACGACCACACCGCTCCCCTGCGTCCCGGTGACCCGCGGTACGACGAGCACCGGGCAGTGCGATCCGGCGACGACCTGGTAGGCGAGCGACCCGGCGAACGCGCGCTCCACGACACCGAGCGGCCGGCAACCGACGACGACGAGCGCCGCGTGCTCCGACGCCTCCGTCAGCGTGACCCCCGGGGTGCCCGGGCTGATCGTGCGACGAATCGTCAGGCCCGGCTCGGCACGGAGCGCGCTCTCGGTCGCATCACCGAGGAGCGTCTCCGCCTGTCGGGTGACGTCCTCGTCCCGAGCCGGGTCGAGAGCCGCGTAGCGCGCACCCGTCGCGAACACGATCTCGAGCTCGTCGAACCGCGCAGCTGCCTCGTGCGCAGCCCAGACGAGCGCGTCGCTGCTGGAGTCGGTCCCCTCGACCCCCACCACCACCGTGCGTGACATGGCCGTCGTCTCCCCACCACGTTCCTGAACCTGCCGCCTTGTTCCACTGTCCACCGCCTGCCGCCGTCCGCAAGCGGACGCGGTCTCGAGGGGATCCGGAAGCGGCCCGCCGGCCGACGGAGAGGGATGCCGCTCGGTCTCACACGGTCAGGTGACGGGCGAAGTCGCGGATGTGGGCTTCCACGCGAGCGGCTGCGTCGTCGGTCTCGCCGGCCTCGACCGCTGCGAGGACGGCGTGGTGGTCGGCGCGCAGCCCCGCACGGATGCTCGGCCAGCCCAGGTCTCCGGTCTCCGGCAACGCCGAGAGGCCGGCGAGGATCGGCAACCTCATCGACTCGCGGATCGCGCGGGTGACGTCAGCCATCAGACGGTTGCCACCGGCCTCCGCGAGAGCGACGTGGAAGCTCGTGTCGAGCTCGTTGAAGGTCCGTCGGTCGACCTCGGGCTCGTCCATCGCGAGAAGGTCGGCTCGCATCCGCGCCAGGTGCTGCGGTCGGGCGCGGCGGCACGCGAGGGCCACGCTGGCCCGCTCGAGCACCACCCGGGTCTCGACGACGTCCTCGAGCGGGAACGATCCCAGCGCGACGTGCAGGCGCAGGAGCCTCGCCAGGGCGTCGCTCGGCAGACGCTGGATCGTCGTCCCGGCATCGGGTCCCTTGCCGACCTGAGACCGCACGGCGCCCTGCGACTCCAGGATGCGAAGCGCCTCACGCACCGCCGGGCGACTCACACCGAGCATCGCGGCGAGCTCGCGCTCCGGCGGGAGCCGCTCGCCTGCCCGCAACGCACCGCAGACGATCTGCGTCTCGATGCGCTCGAGCACCAGCTCGTAGGTGCGGACGCGCGGCAGAGGCCTCCACGTCTCGGAGTCGCCGGAGCCCTCGGACGCTGCCGACGGCGCATCGACGGCGGGCCGAGAGTGGCCGGCCGCACCGCCCGCGGGCACCGGTGCCGCGCGATCCTCGAAGAGGTTGGACTTTTCCACGGCGTCACACTATCGTCACTGACGTCATTTGGTCGGACCACATGCATGCTACTCGTCACTTCGGTCCGGTTCCGACCTCGTCGACGAGTCGCGTCCTTCCCCTCCGCCGTTCCACGCTCTGCCCCGCCCGCACCGTCCCAGGTACCGCGTTCCTCACCGATGAGGAGGCCACGTGCTCCGCACCGCCGTCGATGCCGTCTCCTCACCTCCTCCCACCCGCCGGGTTCTCGCGACCGCGCCCACCTCGGCTCCCCGGGGACAGCCGTCATGAAGGTTGCCGTCTTCGTCACCTGCCTCAACGACACGATGTTTCCCGGGACCGGCACGGCGGTCGTCCGTCTGCTGCACCGGCTCGGGGTGGACGTCGAGTTCCCGACGGGCCAGACCTGCTGCGGCCAGATGCACGTCAACACCGGGTACGTCGCGGAGGCGGTCCCGATCGTGCGGACCTTCGTCGACGCGTTCGCGGGCTACGACGCGGTCGTCGCGCCGTCGGGGTCGTGCGTCGCGTCGGTCCGCCATCAGCACCAGCTCGTGGCGCGCCGGTCCGGCGACACCCGGCTCGCGCGCGAGGTCGCGACGCTCTCGCCCCGCGTCTACGAGCTCAGCGAGTTCCTGGTCGACGTGCTCGGGGTCGTGGACGTCGGCGCCTACTTCCCGCACCGGGTCACCCTGCACCCCACGTGCCACTCGCGTCGCCTGCTCGGGGTGGGCGACCGGCCCGAACAGCTCCTGCGTGCGGTGCGCGGGCTCACCCTCGTCGACCTTCCCGAGGCGGAGGAGTGCTGCGGGTTCGGCGGGACCTTCGCGCTCAAGAACCCCGACGTGTCGGTGGCGATGGGCTCCGACAAGGCACGTCACGTCCGTGAGACGGGCGCCGAGGTGCTCGTCGCCGGAGACAACTCGTGCCTCATGCACATCGGCGGCCTGCTGACCCGCGAACGAGCAGGGATCAGGGCGATGCACCTGGCCGAGGTCCTCGCCTCGACGGAGCCCGGCGCATGAGCCCGGCCACGTTCCTCGGCATGCCGCCGTTCCCCGTCGCGGCGAGAGAGGCACTGGCGAACAGCCAGCAGCGCGGCAACCTGAGGAACGCCACCCACACCATTCGTGCCAAGCGTGCCGGTGTCGTCGGCGAGGTCGATGACTGGGAGCAGCTTCGTCGGGCCGGGGCCGCGATCAAGGACGACGTGCTCGGCAACCTCGACGGATATCTCGAGCAGCTCGACGCGTCCCTGACGCTCGCCGGAGCCACCGTGCACTGGGCGCGCGACGCCGGGGAGGCGAACCGGATCGTCATCGACATCGCCCGCCGTCACCACGTCGACGAGGTCGTGAAGGTGAAGTCGATGGTCACCGGCGAGATCGAGCTCAACGCCGCACTGGAGGCGGCGGGGATCTCGGCCTGGGAGACCGACCTGGCCGAGCTGATCGTCCAGCTCGGCGACGACCTGCCCAGCCACATCCTCGTGCCGGCGATCCACCGCAACCGCTCCGAGGTCCGGGAGATCTTCCTGCGGGAGATGGGCAAGGTCGGCAAGCCCGCCGACGCCGACCTCACCGACGACCCGGCGGACCTGGCCGGCGCGGCGCGGCGGCACCTGCGGGAGAAGTTCCTGCGGGCCAAGGTCGCCGTCTCCGGCGCCAACTTCGCCGTCGCCGACACCGGCACGCTCGTCGTCGTGGAGAGCGAGGGCAACGGACGGATGTGCCTCACGCTGCCCGAGGTCCTCGTCTCGATCGTGGGGATCGAGAAGATCGTCCCGACCTGGACCGACCTCGAGGTGTTCCTCCAGCTCCTTCCCCGATCGTCGACCGGCGAGCGGATGAACCCCTACACGTCGACGTGGACCGGGGTCACTCCGGGCGACGGGCCGCAGGAGGTGCACGTCGTCCTGCTCGACAACGGCCGCACCTCGGTGCTCGCCGACGAGGTCGGTCGTCAGGCGCTGCGCTGCATCCGGTGCTCGGCGTGCCTGAACGTGTGCCCGGTGTACGAGCGGACCGGGGGACGTGCGTACGGGTCGGTCTACCCGGGCCCGATCGGAGCGATCCTGACGCCCATGCTGCGCGGGATCGGGACCGACGAGGCGACCGACTCCCTGCCGTACGCCTCGAGCCTCTGCGGTGCGTGCTTCGAGGCGTGCCCGGTGCTCATCGACATCCCCGAGGTCCTGGTCCATCTCCGAGAGAAGGTCGTCGACGCCCATCGCAGCCGGATGCCCGGAACGGTCGCGATGGCCATGACCGGTGCGTCCTGGCTGCTCACGAACGCCCGCAGGCTCGCGGCTCTGCAGACGGTCGCCGGCGTCTCCGGACGGGTCCTCGGCCGGGGGGGCCGGATCGGTCGGATGCCTGCACCGCTGAACCGCTGGACCGACGCCCGGGACGCCCCTGCCCCGCCCCGGGAGTCCTTCCGAGGCTGGTGGGCGCGCACCGACGGAGGACACGGGGACCGGCGCGCCGGCCGCGACGGGGGGAGGAGCAATGAGCGCGCGTGACGAGATCCTCGGCCGGGTGCGCGCCGCGCTCGGTGCCGGACACACGCGCGCGACGGAT
>DATKTF010000292.1:0-3671 GCA_035531255.1 Cellulomonadaceae bacterium | reverse complement strand
TGCCGGCATGGCGTCCGTGCTCGACGTCCCGCTCGAGGCCGCGGTCACCCCCGCACCCGAGACGACCACGCCCCCCGCACCCGAGACCACGACGCCCCCCGCACCCGAGACGACGACGCCGGAGGCCACCGCACCGGCGGCGCCTGACGTGGCGGCCGCGCCCGACGCAGCGGCCGGCAAGACGAAGGGCGCGTAACCACCCGTGCCGGTCATCGTCGGGGCCTCAGCGCCCGTCTCGTGGGTCTCAGGGGGCACGGCTGCGGCGACGCTCGCGGTCCTTCTCCCGGATGCCACGACGCTGACGCCGGCCCCGACGGTGACGGCGACCGCGGGCACGCAGTCCGCGACGATCGTCACGACCCAGCCGGGCCGTCACCTGCTCACGTGGACGCTCGCCGGGGTCACGTTCGTCGACATCCTGGACGTGTGGCCCGCCGATCCGCGGTACATCATCTCGTTGTCGGACGCCCTGAGCATCCTTGGGAACGTCCCGGCGTCGCAGCAGGACGCGATCGCGTTGTATGTGGCGACGGCGACCTACGTGATCGAGTTCCTGTCGGGTCCGGTGATCTCCGGCGCCCGCACGTATCTCGCGGACGGGCCCCGCACGTCGGTGGTGCTGCCGGCGGCCCCGGTGCAGGTGACAGCGGTCAGCCTCGGTGGTGTGGTCCTGGACCCGGCCCTGTACCAGGTCGACGAGGACGCCGGGATCGTGTTCGCGTCGTTCCCGACCGGGCCGGCGCGCAACATCTCGATCGCCTACCGGGTGGGTGCGGCGACGATCCCGGCGAACCTGCGTGACGCGGCCGCCGAGCTGATCAAGCACCTGTGGTCCTCGGGTCGGCGCACGGGCACTCCGGGTCGCATGGACGCCCCGTCGGACATGGTCGCCACCCCGTTCGGGTTCGCTGTGCCGCGCCGCGTCGTCGAGCTGTGCGCGTTGACGCCGAACGCGGGCGGGTTCGCCTGATGGCCACGTCCTCGGTCACCGCGGCCCAGGCGTACAAGGCGGCGCTCGTCGACGCGATGACCGCCCTCGTCGCCGACCAGGAGGTCCTGGTCACGTTCGGTCACCCCGGCCGCGAGGTCGCGAACTGGCACGACATCGTGTCCTTCGCGGACACGAGCTCCGCGCAGCAGGTCGCGACGATGGGCACGAACCGGTCCCGCGAGGAGACCCTCACCCAGAAGGTCTGGATCTCGTGCGAGCGCGCCGGCGACCAGGACCAGGAGCGTGTGGCCTCCGACGCCGCCTACGCCCTGCTGGGGCTCCTCGAGCACCACGTGCGCGTCACCGACACCACGTTGGGCGGCGTGGTCCGCCAGTGCTTCCTGACGTCTCACACCGCGACGGGGGAGACGGATCCGAAGTTCCTGGACTACGGGCGCCTGATCGAGATCGAAGCCGAGTTCACCGCACTGGTCCGGGTCACCGGGCCATGACGAAGGAGTACGCCGTGGTAGCCATCCGCAACATCTGCCCCCGTGGGGACCTGGACGTCCCGCTGATCGGCGCCACCGTCGAAGCCGGTGCGTCGGTCGACGTCGACGCCGCGCACGCGGCGCGGCTGCTCGAGCAGGTCGACAACTGGGAGCTCGTGAACCCCGCCGACGCCCAGCTGCTCGCCCCGCCGGTCGAGGCGCCCGCGCCGGCCGCCGCGCCCGTCACGCCTGCGGCGGCCGCCGTCACGCCGCCGACCCCTGCTGTACCGCCCGAGCCGGCCGAAGCTGCGCCGGTGCCCACGTCCGACCCGGCCGCGCCGGCTGACACCGAAGGGATCCCCGCATGACCACCCAGGCGGATTGCAGCATCGGGCTCAAGCTCGAGACGACCTACGGCACGGCCGTCGTCCCGGACCAGTTCCCCGAGTTCCTGACCGAGTCCCTCGACTCGAAGCCCACGTTCCTGCAGGGCAAGGGTCTGCGCGTCGCGTCCCGCGTGGACCGTGCCGCGCGCCGGTCCATCGGCGAGATCCTCGGCGAGGGGACGATCGCGATCGAGGCCCCGACCAAGGGCCTGGGGATCTTCCTGAACGCCGGCCTCGGCGCGGTCACCTCCACGGTCGTCCCCGCCCAGACACCGCCGGTGTACCAGCAGGTCCACACCCCGGTCACCACGGACCCGATCGGCACGTACACGATCCAGAAGGGCATCCCACCGCTCGGCGGCGGCCCGACGGACGCGGTCACGTTCCTCGGTGCGGCGTGCAAGACGCTGGAGATCGCCGCGAAGCAGGGCGCGATCGTCGAGGTCACCACGGACTGGACGGCCCGCGAGGTCCAGACCGCGCCCGCCTACACGCCCCCGGTGTACCCGACACCCCTGGACGTCTTCACGTTCGCCCACGGGGTCATCTGCGTCGGCGGCACGATCGTCCCCCCGACCACGACGGCGATCGCCACGGGCGGCACGGCGCTCGCGGACATCACGGACTTCGACATCAAGTGGGACCAGGGTCTGGACGCGAAGGGCTGGAACCTCGGCGGCGCGGGAAAGCGGACCCGCAAGCCCGCGGTGGGTCCGGCGAAACTCACCGGGAAGATGACCGCGGAGTACGACACGTCGGCTCTGCGGGACGCGTTCCTCGCCCAGACGGACCTCGCGGTCCTGCTCACGTTCACCCACACGGACCCGATCGGCACGTCCGCGCACCCGGTCCTGCAGGTCTGGGTCCCGCTGATCCGCCTGAACGGCAACATCCCGGCATCCAACGCCGGGCAGGTCATCACCCAGGCGATCGACTTCGACGGCCTGGACAACCTCACCGACGCACCGTGGACGGTCGTGTACGTCACGACCGACGCCGCGGTCTGACCCGTGACTACGCACCGCTCCGGCGGGACCGGGGCGCAGGCCGAGGCCGGGTTCGACATCAAGTCGAACCTCCGCGAGGTGCTCGACGACCTGAAGAAGTTCGACCCGGTGCTCGCCAAGGAGGTGCGCAAGCGTCTGGTCGCCTCCGGGAACGCGGCGATCGCGGCGATGGGCGCGATCCTCGACGAGGACGCTGGCGGGGTCGTCACCTCCAAGACCCACCGGCTCGGCACGGATCGCCGCGGCCGCGGGCACCTGGTCGTCGACAAGGTCAACACCCGCGCGGCGAACAGGTCCCGGTCGACTGGCGCCCGCCAGGAGATCAAGCGGGGCCTGAAGCTGAAGGTCACCACCGGCAAGAACCGCACGTCGATCCGGCTGACCACCACCTCGGGTGCGCTCCGTAAGGCGATGAACAAGAAGTCGTGGCGTCACCCCGTGTTCAACGACCCGGACACGTGGATCGAACAGCCCGGCTCCCAGTACTTCAACCGCGGCTTCTACTCCGAGGCGAAGAACCTCCGCAACGCCATGGAGGACGCGGTCCAGACCGCCCTGGACGCAGTCGCCGCCCACAAGACCACGACCCTCGAGTAGGAGACCCCTGTGCGCATCAAGTTCACCGGCCCCGATGGCGCGAAGTACGCCGGCGTCGAGCTCGTCGCCATCAACAACACCCAGCGGGCCCGCACCGACGCGATCGCGGCCGCGGAGTTCGCCACCGGATGCAAGCTCGAGGTCCTCCAGGAACGCGCCAACGCGTCCGCAGGCCTGACCGCGCACCTGACGCTGTTCATGACGCTCCGCAACGCGGGGTTCTGGGTGACGTGGGACGAGGTCGGTGCGCTCACGGGTG
>DATKTF010000291.1:0-13563 GCA_035531255.1 Cellulomonadaceae bacterium | reverse complement strand
GCTCTGGGTGATCGAGCACGCGGCCGAGCTGCCCGGGCTCGTCTCCCGTCTCGACAGGCTCGCGCTGCGCGATCCGGTCGAGGCGGTCCACGTCGTGAGTCACGACCTCGCCCTCACGGCGCGGCTCCCGCTCGCGGACGGTCGGCAGCTGACCGCGCTCGAGATCCAGCAGGCCTACCTGGACGTCGTGCGTGAGGGCCTGGCAACTGTCGATCCGCACGACGACACCGAGGGGGCCCGGCAGACCGCCGACGTCATCGCGCGGTGGGGGTCACTCCTCGGCCGGCTCGCGACGGACCCGACCACCTGCGTCCGCGAGGTCGAGTGGTTGGCGAAGCTGCGCCTCCTTGACCGCATGCGTCGACGTGACCGGCTCGCGTGGGACCACCCGCAGCTCTCGGCCGTCGACCTCCAGTGGTCGGACGTCCGCCCCGAGCGCGGGCTCTACCAGCGGCTGAGGGCGGCCGGAGCGGTGGAGGTGCTGGTCGGGGACGCCGAGGTCGAGCGCGCGGTGGGGCACCCGCCCGACGACACGCGCGCCTACTTCCGGGGCGAGACGATGGCGCGGTACGGGCGCAACGTCTCGGCGATGAGCTGGGACTCGGTGGTGTTCGACGTCCCGGGTGCGCCGACCCTGCAGCGGGTCCCGATGCGCGACCCGTGGCGTGGGACCCGCGCGCACGTCGGGCCCCTGCTGGACCGGTGCCCCGACGCCGCCGCCCTGCTGGCCGAGCTCGGCGGCGAGTGACCGGCATGTGCCAAGGCGTCCGCGGGTCCCGCCGGAGCAGGGCCTAGGGTAGGACGAAGCAGCATCGCCCACCATGCGCTGGAGGTCGTCATGACTGGTCAGGAACGTGAGCACGCGCGACGGGACGAGGACCAGCCGGACGAGGCCCCCGTACCGGTCGCACCCGCCGCGCAGACGCAGGACGCCGAGGTCGACGCGCTGCTCGACGAGATCGACGAGGTGCTCGAGTCGAACGCGGAGCAGTTCGTGCGGGGGTTCGTCCAGAAGGGTGGTCAGTGACGCTCGATGAGCACTGATCCGAGCGGGCGTCTCCCGCGCGCGTTCACCACGCCAGGCAGCTCGTCCTTCGTCGAGTTCCTCGGCGCGCACGCACCCGAGCTCCTCCCGTCCGGACGCGCCGCACTGCCGGGGAGCGACCTGGGGGGTTCGTTCGCACCGCACGGCACGACGATCGTCGCACTGACGGTCGACGGCGGCGTCGTGATGGCGGGGGACCGTCGCGCGACGATGGGGTCGATGATCGCCAGTCGGGAGATCGAGAAGGTGTTCCCGGCCGACGACTTCTCTGCCGTCGGGATCGCGGGGACCGCCGGTCTCGCCGTCGAGATGGTGCGGCTCTTCCAGCTCGAGCTCGAGCACTACGAGAAGATCGAGGGTGCTGCGCTGTCGCTCGTCGGCAAGGCCAACCGTCTCTCGACGCTGATCCGCGGCAGCCTCCCGCTCGCGATGCAGGGCCTCGCCGTCGTGCCGTTGTTCGCCGGCTACGACCTCGACGGCGGCATCGGGAGGATCTTCTCCTACGACGTGACCGGTGGCCGCTACGAGGAGCACGAGCACCACAGCGTCGGCTCGGGCTCGGTGTTCGCCCGCGGCTCGTTGAAGAAGCGGTGGCGGCCGGGCCTCGACCCTGCGGGCGGCGTGCAGGTGGCGCTCGAGGCACTCGTCGACGCGGCAGACGACGACTCGGCGACCGGTGGCCCGGATCTTGCGCGGCAGATCTGGCCGGTCGTCGCGACCGTCACGGCCGCGGGATACCAGCGGGTCCCCGACGAGCAGCTGGGTGCGCTGGTGGCCGAGCTCGCGACGCGACGTCGTCAGAGCCACGAGAGGGGTGGCGTCGCATGAGCATGCCGTTCTACGTCTCGCCCGAGCAGCTGATGAAGGACCGGGCGGACTACGCCCGCAAGGGCATCGCACGCGGGCGCTCGGTCGTGGTCCTCGCATACGACGACGGCATCGCGTTCGCCACGGAGAATCCGTCGCGGGCGCTGCACAAGGTCTCGGAGATCTACGACCGGATCGCGTTCGCCGCCGTCGGGAAGTACAACGAGTTCGAGAACCTCCGGGTCGCGGGCGTGCGCTACGCGGACCTCCGCGGGTACTCGTACGACCGCGCGGACGTGAACGCGCGTGGTCTCGCCAACGCGTACGCCCAGACGCTCGGAACGGTCTTCACGACGGAGGCGAAGCCGCTCGAGGTGGAGCTCGTGGTGGCCGAGGTCGGCGCGACGGCCGACGAGGACCAGATCTACCGGCTCTCGTACGACGGCTCGGTCGCCGACGAGCACGGCTACGTGGTGATGGGTGGCCAGGCCGAGCGTCTCGGGGCGCAGCTCGGCGAGAGGTGGGTGGCGGGGATGCCCCTCGCTCAGGTGCTGGCTCTCGCGGTGACGGTCCTCGGATCGGCACAGGACCCCGTGGCCGACGCCGAGCCGAGGGTGATCCCTGCGAGCCAGCTCGAGGTCGCGGTGCTCGATCGGACGCGGCCTCGCCGGGCGTTCCGCCGGCTCACGGGCGCTCTCCTGGAGGATCTCGTGGCCGGCGCCGCCGGATGAGACCGACGGCGTGCGGTCCCACGGTCGGGTGAGGCCGCGCACTGCGGAGCGACACCGCTCGTAGGCTCGACCGGACCACCGTGTGTGCAGCACCCCGCAGGAGGACGAGATGGATCGACGGATCTTCGGCCTGGAGACCGAGTACGGGGTCACCTGCGCCTCGACCGAGGGGCGCGGGCTCTCGGCCGACGAGGTCGCGCGCTACCTCTTCCGCAAGGTCGTCGCCTGGGGCAGGTCCTCGAACGTCTTCCTGCGCAACGGCTCGCGCCTGTACCTCGACGTCGGGTCGCACCCGGAGTATGCGACCGCCGAGTGCGACGACGTCCGACAGCTCGTGACGCACGACCGTGCCGGTGAGCGGATCCTCGAGGGGCTCGTCGCCGACGCCCAGCAGCGACTCGAGCACGAGGGGATCGGCGGTCGCGTCCACCTCTTCAAGAACAACACCGACTCCGCGGGCAACTCGTACGGGTGCCACGAGAACTACCTGGTCCGACGTCAGGGCGACTTCAGCCGGCTGTCGGACGTCCTCGTGCCGTTCCTGATCACCCGCCAGATCCTGACCGGGGCCGGGAAGGTGCTCACGACTCCCCGTGGTGCGGTGTACTGCCTGTCGCAGCGGGCCGACCACATCTGGGAAGCGGTGTCGAGCGCCACGACGAGGTCCAGGCCGATCATCAACACGCGCGACGAGCCGCACGCCGACGCGGAGCACTACCGGCGGCTGCACGTCATCGTGGGCGACTCCTCGATGGCCGAGACCACGACGATGCTCAAGGTCGGCAGCACCGACCTGATCCTGCGCATGATCGAGGCCGGGGTGACGATGCGGGACATGGCGCTCGAGAACCCGATCCGGGCGATCCGCGACATCAGTCACGACATGACCGGCATGCACCCGGTGCAGCTCGCGAACGGGCGCACGGCGACCGCGATCGACCTCCAGGAGGAGTACCTCGCACGGGTCACGGAGTTCGTGCAGCACGAGGGCGAGCCGAGCGGTCTGACCGCGCGCGTGCTCGACCTCTGGGAGCGCGGGTTGCGGGCGATGAGGACCAGGGACCTCGGTCTAGTCGACCGCGAGCTCGACTGGGTCATCAAGCTGCGACTGATCGAGCGGTACCGCGCCAAGCACGGCCTCGAGCTGTCGGACGTCCGGGTGGCCCGGCTCGACCTCGCGTACCACGACATCTCGCGCACCGAGGGCCTGTACAACCTGCTGGCGGCGCGCGGGCTCGTCGACCGGGTGACGTCCGACCTCGAGGTGTTCGAGGCGACGGCGCTCCCGCCGCAGACGACCCGCGCGAAGCTGCGGGGTGACTTCGTCCGTCGCGCCCAGGAGGCCAAGCGCGACTACACCGTGGACTGGGTGCACCTCAAGCTGAACGACCAGGCGCAGCGGACCGTGCTGTGCAAGGACCCGTTCCGCAACGTGGACGAGAGGGTCGAGCGGCTGATCGAGTCGATGTAGCGGCCCGGACGAGCGACGGGGTCGAGGCCGGTGGCCCCGTAGAATCGAGGGTGCAGGGCGCGTCCGCCCGCTCACCCACGACCGAAGAGGATGTCCGTGCGTCGACCGATCGCCGTGGCTGTCGCCGTCCTCCTCCTGGTCGCCGGGTGCACGCGCAGCGGCTCGGGGACGCTGGGCGTGCAGGTCGGCGGTGATCCGGGCGCGCTCCCGACCGTGCGGTTCCAGGTGCCTCTTGCCGTGACGGCGCCGAGCTCGACGGTGGTGTGGGACGGGACGGGGAGCACGCTCGTCGATGGCAAACCCGTCCTGATCGACTACATGCTCGAGAACGCGACGACGGGGGCGGTGGTCGCCGAGAGCTACGGCTCGAGCCCGAAGGCCTACCTCCTGACGAAGGAGAGCCTCGGAGCGGACCTGTTCGACGCGCTGCGCGGCCAGCGGGTCGGCGCTCGCATCGTTCAGGAGAGCCCGGCGTCCGCAGCCGGTGGCATGGCCTTCCCCACCGTGATCGTGATGGACGTCCTGGCGACCCGTGCCGAGGGTGACCCGGTGCCGGCCCGACCCGGCATGCCCGCCGTGACGCTCGCCGCAGACGGCGCGCCCACCATCACGCCGACGACCAGCGCTCCTCCGACGGATCTGACCGTCGTGCCGCTGATCAAGGGCACCGGCGATCAGGTCCCGACCGACGCCCAGGTGACCGTCCAGTACACCGAGGTCGACTGGGCGACCGGTGCGGTGGTCGACTCGACCTGGACGACCGGGATGCCGGTCTCGTTCAGTCTCGCGGGTCTGGGCGCGTGGTCGCAGGGGCTCGTCGAGCAGACCGTGGGAAGCCAGGTGATGGTCGTCGTGCCACCGTCTTTCGGGCTTGGCGGACCGAAGGGCAGCGAGCTGCAGAACGCGACCCTGGTCTTCGTCGTGGACATCCTTGCGGCCACCGGCCCCGCGGCGGCGGCGTCTCCGTCCACGACGGTGTCACCCTCCGCGGTGCCGTCGTCGTCACCCACCAGCTGAAGTGGAGCAGGACGTGTCCCTCGCCCTTCGTGTGATCCCGTGCCTCGACGTCGACGCCGGCCGTGTCGTCAAGGGCGTCAACTTCGAGAACCTCCGCGACGCCGGTGACCCCGTCGAGCTCGCTCGTCGGTACGACGCCGCCGGCGCCGACGAGATCACATTCCTCGACGTGTCGGCGTCCTCGAGCGATCGCGAGACGACCTACGACGTCGTCCGCAGGACCGCGGAGCAGGTCTTCGTCCCGTTGACCGTCGGGGGAGGGGTACGGTCCGCCGAGGACGTCGACCGGCTGCTGCGTGCCGGCGCGGACAAGGTCGGCGTCAACACCGCGGCCATCGCTCGTCCGGAGCTGGTCGCCGAGATCGCCCAGCGGTTCGGGAGCCAGGTGCTGGTCCTGTCCGTCGACGCCCGTCGGGTCACCGGTGGCACGAGGACGGAGTCGGGCTACGAGGTCACGACGCACGGCGGCCGGCGCGGCACGGGCATCGACGCGGTGGCCTGGGCGGTGCGCGCCGCGGACCTGGGCGCAGGGGAGATCCTGCTCAACTCGATGGACGCCGACGGCACGACCGCCGGGTTCGACCTCGAGATGATCGCCGCGGTGCGCCGCGAGGTGCACGTCCCCGTGATCGCGAGCGGCGGAGCGGGCACGCCGGAGCACTTCCTCGCGGCAGCCCGTGCCGGCGCGGATGCCGTCCTGGCCGCGAGCGTCTTCCACTTCGGCGTGCTCACGATCGGCCAGGTGAAGGCGCACCTGCGCGCGGGCGGGGTCACGGTCCGCTGAGCGCGTGCCAGGCCGCACCGACGCCGTGCGGGCCTGGGCGGGCTTGTGCGGACCGGTGCGAGCCTGTGCGGACCGGTGCGAGCCTGTGCGAGCCCCGCGTCGGCCGCGATCCGGCTCACCCGCCCGGCAGGACCTCCTGGAGAGCGGCGACGTCCTCCGGGGCGCCGACGAGCTCGACCGTCGCAGCCGGGCCGCGCCCCAGCGCGTGCAGGGTCAGCTCACCGATCGCGCCGCGGACCACGACGGTCCCGTGGTCTCCGCGGGGCCGGTGGACCGCTTTGCGCGCCCCGTCGGGGACGACCAGCACGACACCGGCCGGCGAGCGGTGGTAGCTCAGCCGCGCCATGCGCACCAGTCGCTCCCAGAGCGCCCGGGTGAGCTCGGGCTCGAGGGTGCGCGGCGGCACCGGCCCCGTCCCACGACGTACGTCCTCGGTGTGCACGTAGAACTCCACGAGATTCGCTGCGTCGCCCGCCCAGGTGACGGGGGTCCAGCGTGACGCCGGCCGGGCCACCCGGTCCACCAGCGCAGCGAAGGCCGTGGCGTCCCGGGCGGTGTCGGCGAGCTCGGCCGTCAGCCGATCGGACTGCGGTGTCAGCGCGGGGATCGCCAGCCCGACCCCCACGCGCGGCGAGCGCTCGCGGAGGAGCACGTGCGCCGCGATGTGGCGCGCCTCCCAGCCTGCGCAGAGGGTCGGCGCGGTGGGACCTGCCTCGCGCAGCGCATCCACCAGGGCAGCTCGTTCGTGCATGTACCAGCTCATGTCGTCATCGTGACACGGCGTCGGCGACCGTCGTGCCATCGCCCGCGCCCGTGGGCGCATCCCCGTGCCAGGGCCGCCTCGGGACCGCGCGGACGGCGTCGCGAAGGGGCGTAGGTCCGGACCCGAGACCGGTCGGGGGTGACCGGCCCGGGCATGGGAAGATCGGACCGTGTCCGCACCGACTTCCCCGACCCCGACCGGCAGAGCGTCGCAGTCCGAGCTCGACCCCGACGTCGCCGCACGGCTGACCAGGGACTCCCATGGCCTGGTCGCCGCGGTGGTTCAGCAGCACGACTCCGGCGAGGTCCTCATGCTCGGCTGGATGGACGACGAGGCGCTGCGGCGCACGCTGACGACCGGGCGGGTCACCTTCTGGAGCCGGTCGCGGCAGGAGTACTGGCGCAAGGGCGACACCTCGGGCCACATCCAGGTGGTCCGGTCGGTTCAGCTGGACTGCGACGGCGACGCGCTGCTGGTCCGCGTGGACCAGATCGGTGCGGCCTGTCACACCGGGGCGCGCACGTGCTTCGAGGCCGGCGGGTTCCTGCCGGCGGTCGATGCGGTGACGGGCTCCGACGCGCTGGACGGCCGGTCGTGAGCGGGGCGCCCGCAGACGCGGGGCCCGGTCACGAGGTCGTCGTCGAGGCGGCCGACGTCAGCTGGGGCGCGGTGTGGCCCTCGCTCGAGACGTTCCGGGCGATCGCGTCCGGGCGGCGGGTGATCCCGGTCGTGCGCCGGCTCCTCGCCGACGACGTCACGCCGGTGGGGCTGTACCGGTCGCTCGCGCAGGGGCGTCCGGGGACGTTCGTGCTCGAGTCGGCCGGCAGCGACGGGACCTGGTCGCGGTACTCGTTCGTCGGCGTGCGTTCACGCGCCACGCTCACGGTCCGGGACGACCGAGCCGTCTGGACCGGCGACGTCCCGGCCGGGGTCCCGGTGACGGGTGCACCGATGGACGTGCTCGCCGAGGCCCTGGAGGTGCTGCGCACCTCCGCGGTGCCCGGCCTCCCGCCGCTCACCGGTGGGCTCGTGGGCGCGCTGGGCTGGGACGTCGTGCGCCGCTGGGAGCCGACGCTCCCCGCGGTCGCGCCGGACGAGCTCGGCGTCCCGGAGATGACGCTGTGCCTCGCGAGCGACCTTGCCGTGATCGACCACGCCGAGGGATCCGTGTGGTTGATCGCGAACGCGATCAACTTCGATGCGACCGACGAGCGTGTCGACGAGGCCTACGCCGACGCGGTCGCCCGCCTCGACGCGATGCAGCAGGACCTGGTCAGACCGGCGCCTGCTGCGGCAGCCGTGCTGGTCGACGCCCCCGAGCCGGTGCTCGAGTTCCGGTCCACGAGGGAGGAGTTCGAGGCGTCGATCCTGGCCGGCAAGGCGGCGATCCGGGACGGCGAGGTCTTCCAGGTGGTCCTGTCGCAGCGCCTGGACCTCGAGTGCCCCGCCGACCCGCTCGACGTCTACCGTGTGCTGCGCACGATCAACCCGAGCCCGTACATGTACTACCTGCAGCTCCAGGACGCCGACGGCCGCGACTTCGCGGTGGTCGGGTCGAGCCCGGAGACGCTCGTCAAGGTCACCGATCGGCGCGTGGTGACCTTCCCGATCGCCGGGTCACGGCCGCGGGGCGCCAGCCCGGAGGAGGACAGGTCGTTCGTCGACGAGCTCCTCGCGGACCCGAAGGAGCGAGCCGAGCACATCATGCTCGTCGACCTGTCGCGCAACGACCTCGTGAAGGTCTGCGAGCCCGCGAGCGTCGAGGTCGTGGACTTCATGGAGGTGCGGCGCTTCAGCCACATCATGCACATCTGCTCGACCGTGGTCGGTCACATGCGCGAGGGCGCGACGGCGCTCGGCGTGCTTGCCGCCACGTTCCCTGCCGGGACGCTCTCGGGTGCGCCGAAGCCGCGCGCGGTGGCGCTCATCGACGAGCTCGAGCCGGCTCGTCGGGGCATCTACGGCGGGACGGTGGGCTACTTCGACTTCGCGGGCGACATGGACATGGCGATCGCGATCCGGACCGCTCTGATCCGCGACGGTCGGGCGAGCGTCCAGGCCGGTGCAGGGATCGTCGCGGACTCCGTGCCGGCGACCGAGTACCTGGAGTCCCGGGACAAGGCGGCGGCGGCGGTGCGCGCGGTGCAGATCGCGAGCAGGCTGCGCCAGGCGCTCCGGTGAGCGGCGACGCGGGCGATCGTGGACGGCGCCCTGTCGGCCGCGGACGCGCGATCCTCGTCGTCCTCGTCACGGCGGGTGTCGTGTTCGCCGTCGCGACCCCCGCGTGGGTGCGAGCGGCCGGGTCGACGGCTCTGGTCGCGCACGTCCCGGTCGCGATCTCGGGCACCCGGGCGTCGACCGCAGTCGGAGCGGCAGCGCTCGTGCTGCTCGCAGCCGGGGGCGCTCTCTCGCTGGTCGGGCGGGCGGGTCGCTGGGTCGTCGCGTTCGTCGTGATCGCGGCCGGGATCCTCGTGGCGGGATCCGCCCTGGCCGTGATCGTGGACCCGGTCCCCGTCGCGACCACGATCGTCGCGGAGCAGACCGGAGCCGGCGCGCTGTCCGGCGCCGTGCAGCTGACGGTCTTCCCGTACCTCGCCACCGTGGTCGGTGTCGCGGTCGTGGTCGTCGGGGGCTTCGTGGTGCGCGTCTCCGGTGCATGGGCGACCTCGGCGCGTCATGAGGTGGCCGCGACGGCTGCGCCTGACGACGACCACAGTGCCTGGGACGCGCTCACCCGGGGAGACGACCCGACCTGATCGTCGCGCACCCGGGTGCCCGCGCCTCATCGGATAAGGTGCACCTGAACCGAGTGAAAGGCACTGGCACATGGCCGAGCAGTCCACGGAGGGCACGGAGTCGACGGGCGCTCTCGCCTGGCTCCCTCCGAGCGCACCCCCGAGCAACCACGGGCACACCGTCGCGGCGTGGACGACGACGATCGTCGTCGTGGTCGGCGCGCTCGTCTCGGCGCTGGCCGTCGTGTTCGCCGTCGTCTGGCTCTTCTGGGCGGGACTCGGCGTGGTCCTGGTCGGCGCGATCACCGGGAAGGTGCTCCAGGTCTTGGGCTACGGGCAGGGCGGTGCGAACACCCTCGCTCGCCAGTCCGGTGCCGGCGCGCACTGACCGGATCACCTGACCGGACCACGTGACCGGACCGAGGCGGGCGACGGAGGACCGTGACGATCGTCGGACTACAGGAGGCGGATCGGTCGGGAGCCGCCGGGATCGCCGGGCTGCGCGTACCGGCGGCGGTCGGTGCTCTCGCGCTCGGCATCACCGCTGTCGCGGCGTGGCACGACCCGTACCTGTCGGGCGCCTACCTCGGTTGCCCGTTCTACCTGCTCACCGGGATGTACTGCCCGATCTGCGGCTCGACCCGGGCGCTCTACGACCTCGCGCACCTGGACCTGTCGGCGGCGTGGGGGATGAACCCGCTCTTCGTGCTGGTGGTCCCACTGCTCGTCGTCACCTGGCTCCGCTGGAGCGTGCGGTCGTGGCGGGGAGGGGTCGGGACCGGGTTCCGACCGCTCTCGCCACGCCGGGCGCTCGTGGGCCTCGTCGTGCTGCTCGTGTTCGGGATCGCGCGCAACATCCCCGTCCTGGCGCCATGGCTGGCACCGTAGCTTCACGTCGGTCGCCGTCGGCAGCCGTCCAGGTGCTGGCCCCTGTGGTCGGGCGGATCCATCGACCCCTCTACGATGGCTGTCAGCATGCAGGCCACCGACGGTGGGACGGGGCCCGCCAGGCGACTGGGAGGTGACGGTCCATGACCGTGCTCGACGACATCATCGTGGGGGTCAAGGAAGACCTCGCCGAGCGTGAGAAGCGCACTCCCCTCGGGGCACTGAAGGAGCGCGCCGCACGCGTCACCGAGGCCAAGGAGTGTCTGAGCAGGCTGTACGCCGAGGATGCGGTCGGCGTGATCGCCGAGGTCAAGCGCTCGAGCCCGAGCAAGGGTTCACTCGCCCCGATCACCGACCCGGCAGCCCTCGCGGCGGAGTACGAGAAGGGTGGCGCTGCCGCGATCTCGGTCCTGACCGAGCAGCGGCGCTTCAAGGGCAGCCTCGCCGATCTCGATGCGGTTCGGGCCGCTGTGGACATCCCGGTCCTGCGCAAGGACTTCGTCGTCTCGCCTTACCAGATCTGGGAGGCCCGCGCGCACGGCGCCGACCTCGTCCTGCTCATCGTCGCGGCGCTCGAGCAGACCGTCCTGACCTCGTTCGTCGAGCGGGTGCACTCCCTCGGGATGATGGCGCTCGTCGAGGTGCACACCGCGGAGGAGGTGGCGCGGGCGGCCGACGCCGGGGCACGGGTGATCGGGGTCAATGCGCGCAACCTCAAGACCCTCGACGTCGACAGGGACACGTTCTCGCGGCTCGCGCCTCTGATCCCGAGCGGCATCGTGCGGATCGCCGAGTCCGGTGTCCGGGGCCCGCACGACGTGATGGACTACGCGCGCGCGGGGGCGGACGCCGTGCTCGTGGGCGAGGCGCTCGTGACCGACGACGCACCGCGCGAGTCGGTCGCGGATCTCGTCGCCGCGGGGTCGCACCCGTCTCTCCGGGCAGTCCGGCACTGACGGACCCCTCGGGGCCGATCGCCGGTGCCGGTGTGCTCGAGACCGTCACCGGACCATTGCGCACCATCGCGGTCAGGCCGTTGAGCTCCGCGACCCGACACGACCGACCGAACCGAACGACGAGAGCAGGGCAGTGAGTACTTCAGCTGAGGGACAGGGTCCGGACCAGGCGCCAGGCGTCGTCGAGGAGCCGATCGGCCCCGGATCGATCGCGGCGTCGTTGGCCACCGGCCAGGGCCCCTACTTCGGCGGGTTCGGGGGAAGGTTCGTTCCGGAAGCGCTCGTCGCGGCCCTCGACGAGCTGGACACCGAGTACCAGAAGGCGAAGGTCGACCCGACCTTCACCGAGGAGCTGATGAGGCTGCACCGGACCTACACCGGACGTCCGAGCATCATCACGGAGGTGCCGAAGTTCGCAGCGCACGCCGGTGGCGCGCGGATCATCCTGAAGCGTGAGGACCTCAACCACACCGGCTCGCACAAGATCAACAACGTGCTCGGGCAGGCCCTGCTGACCAGGCGGATCGGCAAGACGCGGGTGATCGCCGAGACCGGGGCGGGCCAGCACGGTGTCGCGACGGCGACGGCTGCCGCGCTGTTCGACCTCGACTGCACGATCTACATGGGCGAGGAGGACACGCGCCGTCAGGCCCTGAACGTCGCGCGCATGCGCCTGCTCGGCGCCGAGGTCGTCCCGGTGACGACCGGGTCGCGCACGCTCAAGGACGCGATCAACGAGGCGCTGCGTGACTGGGTGACCAACGTCGAGACGACCAACTACGTGTTCGGGACGGTGGCCGGGCCCCACCCGTTCCCCGCGATGGTGCGCGACCTGCAGAAGATCATCGGCGAGGAGGCGCGTCAGCAGGTGCTCGACCTGACCGGTCGACTTCCGGACGTCGTCGCCGCCTGCGTCGGCGGGGGGAGCAACGCGATCGGCATCTTCCATGCGTTCCTGGACGACCGGGGCGTGCGGCTGCTCGGCTTCGAGGCCGGCGGAGACGGCGTCGAGACCGGTCGGCACGCGGCGACCATCACCGCAGGGGTTCCCGGCGTGCTTCACGGCGCGCGGTCGTTCCTCCTCCAGGACGAGGACGGTCAGACGATCGAGAGCCACTCGATCTCCGCGGGTCTCGACTACCCGGGCGTCGGGCCGGAGCACTCATGGCTCGCGAGCATCCATCGGGCGGAGTACCGGCCGATCACGGACACGCAGGCGATGGACGCGTTCCGCCTGCTGTGCCGCACCGAGGGGATCATCCCCGCGATCGAGTCGGCGCACGCGTTGGCCGGTGCGCTCGAGATCGGCAGAGAGCTCGGGCCCGACGGCTTGATCCTGGTCAACCTGTCCGGCCGGGGGGACAAGGACGTCGAGACGGCCGCCCGCTGGTTCGGGCTGCTCGACGAGGACTCGGCCTCCGGGTACTCGGCGCACGACGTCACCGAGGGGGGCGACCGATGAGCACGACCGGCACCACCAGTGCGACGGCGTCCCGTCTGATCGAGCTGCGCGACGAGGGACGGGCCGCGCTCGTCGGGTACCTGCCGCTCGGGTTCCCCGACCTGGCCGGCTCCATCGAGGCCGCGCGCGCGATGGTGGACGCCGGTGTCGACGTCGTCGAGCTCGGGATCCCGTACTCCGACCCGGTCATGGACGGCCCCCAGATCCAGCGGGCCGTCGAGCAGGCGCTCGCAGGTGGGACCCGTGTCCGCGACGTGTTCGGTGCGGTCGAGCAGATCGCGGCGACCGGGGCACCGGTGCTCGTGATGACCTACTGGAACCCGGTGGTCCGGTACGGGGTCGACGCGTTCGCGCGGGACCTCGCCGCCGCGGGCGGAGCCGGTCTCATCACGCCCGACTTGATCCCCGACGAGGCCGGTGAGTGGCTCGCCGCGTCGGACGCGCACGAGCTGGACCGGATCTTCCTCGTCGCTCCGAGCTCGTCACCCGAACGGCTGGCTGCTGCGGCCGCAGCCTCGCGCGGGTTCGTCTACGTCGCCTCGACGATGGGCGTCACGGGCGAGCGGTCGACGGTCGGCTCGCAGGCCGAGCGTCTCGCGCGCGACACCCGGGGCGCCGGCGCAGACCTCGTGTGCGTCGGGCTCGGGGTCTCGCGAGCCGACCAGGCCGCCGAGGTCGCGCGCTACGCGGACGGCGTGATCGTGGGCTCGGCGCTGGTCCGGCCGCTCGCCGAGGCGCAGGACCGCTCGGACGGAGTCCGCGCGCTCCGCTCGGTGGTCGCGGACCTCGCGGCAGGGATCCGTGCATCGATGCGGTGATCGTGTCTGCCGCGTGTGGGTCGAGATGTGCAGGATCGACACGGTGCACCACGTGCTCGGTCTCCGGCTCAACGTCTGGACGTCCA
>DATKTF010000290.1:0-7708 GCA_035531255.1 Cellulomonadaceae bacterium | reverse complement strand
TGCTTCTCCCATCCCGCGCCGACGCCCAGGGCGACGGCTGCGTCGTGGACATCCGCGTTGCCCATGTGCTCGGAGAGCTGCACGAACGGGGTGTTGCAGGACTGCGCGAAGTCGAACGAGAACGGCACCGAGCCAAAGGTCTCGCCGGCGTAGTTGGACACCTTGAGACCGCCCACGGTGACCGAGGGTGGGCAGGTGACGGTGGTAGACGGCGACAAACCTTTGCTGAGCAGCGAGTACGTCGTGGCGACCTTGAGCGTCGAACCTGGTGGGTAGGTTCCGGTGAGCGCTCGGTCGATTCCGTACGACGGCGAGTTCGCGACCGCGAGGAGGTCACCGGTCTTCACGTCCACCGCGACGAGCGCCGAGGGAACGGTGCCGCTCCCCGTCAGTGCGGACTCGGCTGCTGTCTGTGTCGCGACGTCGAGGGTGAGGGTCACCGAGGTGCCGTTGACGGGGGGCTTCTCGAAGAGCGGCGTCGTCGGGGCGAAGTTGGTCGCGACCCTAATGCCCGGCGTCCCCGCGAGCACGTCGTCGTACTGTGCCTGCAGGCCGCTGAGCCCGGCGTAGTCGCCGGCGACGTACCGCCCGTTGCTCTTGGCGACGAGGTCGGCGGTCACCGGGCCGTACGACCCGAGCAGGGGGCGCGCGAAGGTCGATGTCGGTGCGAGCGGTTGAGTCCGCTTCGGGTAGATGACACCGACGAGCGCATCGAGCTGAGCCTTGCGCGCCTGGAAGTCGGCCTCGCGATAGGCGATCACGGGGATCGGCGCCTTCGAGCCGGCGGAATTGGCAGCATCGAGCTTCGTCACCAGAGAGCCCGGCGTCGCGCCGACCAGTGACTCGAGTGCGGAGACGGTTGCGTCGGAGGCGCGAACCGGGTCGATCTCCACGTCGTAGACGGTGCCGTTCGCCAGGATCGGTGCGCCGTTGTGGTCGAGGACCTCGCCGCGGGTACCCCACGTGCGGCTCTCGACGAGCGTCGCGTCGGGCCCGATGCCCGGGACCCACATCGACGTGGTCGGCGTGGTCACGATCGCCCAGCTGCCCGAGGCGCCCGTGGCCTGGACGGGCATCGTGTAGGACCAGGTCGCCCCGTCGGTGACGGGCCACGCCACCGAGAGCTCCGCCGAGGCGGTCGTCCCGTGACGGGTCGTCGAGGCGATGGAGACGGTGGGATGCGCGCTTCCGAGTGCCGCCGTCGTCGCGGCGAAGCTCGCCGCGACCGCCGCCGGTTCAGCCCCGGTATAGGCGATCCCACCGAGGCCTCCGTCGGTCCAGGCCTTCGCGTAGGCGCCGAGCAGGGCTCGCGCCTGGTTGTCGAGCTGGGTCTCGTGACGGTGCGCGACGTACACGTAGCCCCCCGCCGTTCCGGCGACCACGACGGCGGTGGCAGCAAGAACGGCGACGAGGGTTCGAGTGCGCATGGTCGCCATCCAACACCGGATCCCCGACACGCGTGCACTCGGGGTCGTCCCCGCACCGCGCGGTTCCCGTGGGCGGATCGGTGTGTTGGGGTGAGGCATCGCGACGATCGACGTCCACGACGCCCCTGGCAGGAACCGCTACGAGGCACGGATCGACGGCGAGCTCGTCGGCTTCGCCGAGTACCAGCGGTCCGGGGAACGCGTCCTGTTCACCCATACCGAGGTGGAGCCGCGCGTGAGCGGGCAGGGGGTCGGGTCAGCACTGGTGCGGGGTGCGCTGGATGACGTGCGTTCGGGCGGACCGTACCGCGTCGTCCCGCTGTGCCCGTTCGTCCGCGCCTGGATCACGGCGCACGCGGAGTACGCCGACCTCGTCGCGGTGACGCCGTCCGTCGAGGCGGAGGAGTGATCGCCATAGCTCCGGAGCCGTGGCCGGAGCTGCCGGTGTATGGGGAGCAGGCGATCGGTCCGGCCAGCGCGTACCACAGCGAAGACCGCGGCGAGGGTCAGCCGAGGGGCAGCTCGGCGTGCCCATCGACGGCGTCCACCAGGTCGTCGCCGCTCTGCAGTCGCCACACCGAGGTCGTCGGTCCGGAGGCGACGAGTCGGTCGCCGATGCGTTCGACGACGAACCGCGTCGCCGCGCCCGCACGGACCTCCGGCACGACGACCTCGCGACGCTCGCCGTCCGCGAGCTCGAAGGCCCGCAACGTGACCCCGTCGGCCCAGGTGTAGTCCGGGCGCGAGATCTGGTTCCCCCAGGGAAGAACGGTCCCGGGCCGGACCAGCACGGGCAGCGAGTCCGTGGCGTGCACCTGGTGCACCCACCGAGGACCGGTGACCGTGGACCCGTCCAGCAGCGACGTCCACACGCCCTCAGGGACGTACACGTCGACGTGCCCGTCGGCGTCGAGCACCGGGGCGACGAGCAGCGAGTCGCCCAGCATGTACTGGGTGTCCGCGTTCAGGGCCGAACGATCGTCACCGAACTCGAGCAGCAGGTGCCGCACGACCGGCACGCCGTCGGTGTGCGCGGTCTCCGCCGTGGCTGCCAGGTACGGCATCAGGCGGTACTTCAGATGCGTGAACCGGCGCGTGATCTCCACGGCCTCGTCATCGAACGCCCAGGGAACCCTGACCGAGCCGGAGCCGTGCAGTCGCGAGTGTGACGAGAGCAGGCCGAAGGCCAACCACCGCTTGAAGACGAGAGGGTCCGGAGTGCCTTCGAAGCCGCCGATGTCGTGGCTCCAGTACCCGAATCCCGACAGACCCAGCGACAGTCCACCGCGCAGCGTCTCCGCCATGGACGCGAACGTCGAGTCGTTGTCGCCACCCCAGTGCACCGGCATGCTCTGCCCGCCGGCCGTTGCCGAGCGGGCGAACAGCACCGCTTCGCCCTCACCCCGCACGTCGGTGAGGGTCTCGAAGACGGTCTGGTTGTAGAGGTGCGTGTAGTAGTTGTGCATCCGGTCGGGGGCGGAGCCGTCGTGGTAGACGACGTCCTCGGACGGGATCCGCTCGCCGAAGTCGGTCTTGAAGCAGTCGACGCCCGTCGCGAGCAGCTCCCGCAGGTAACCCGAGTACCACCCGCGCGCGTCCGGGTTGGTGAAGTCGACGAGCGCCATGCCGGCCTGCCAGAGGTCGGTCTGCCACACCGAGCCGTCGGTCCGCCGCACCAGGTATCCCTGGGCCTTGCCCTCGGCGAACAGACGTGAACGCTGCGCGATGTAGGGGTTGATCCACACGGAGATGTGCAGACCCTTCGCCTTGAGTCGCGTGAGCATCGCCTCCGGGTCCGGGAACGTGGCCGGGTCCCAGACGAAGTCGGTCCAGTGGAACTCCCGCATCCAGAAGCAGTCGAAGTGGAACACCGACAGCGGAAGGTCGCGGTCGGCCATGCCGTCGACGAATGACGTGACCGTCGCCTCGTCGTACGACGTGGTGAACGACGTGGTCAGCCACAGACCGAACGACCACGCGGGGACTCGCGGAGCACGGCCGCTCAGCGCCGTGTAGCGCCGCAGGACGTCCTTTGCCGTGGGACCGTCGAAGACCAGGTACTCCAGCACCTCCCCGGGCACGGAGAACTGGGTCCGTTCGACGGCCTCCGAGCCGATCTCGAACGACACCTTGCCGGGGTGGTCGACGAGCACGCCGTACCCGCGCGAGCTGAGGAAGAACGGCACGTTCTTGTAGGCCTGCTCGCTCGACGTGCCGCCGTCGAGGTTCCAGATGTCGACGCTCTGGCCGTTCTTGACCACCGGCCCGAACCGCTCGCCGAGGCCGTAGACGAGCTCACCCGGCGTGATCGTCAGCTGCTCGTGCACGAACGCCCGCCCGGCGTCGTCGGTGACTGCTGCGACCGAGCGCGACGTGCTCGCGGTCAGCAACCGTCCCGCCGACCGGTACTCGACGTGCCAGCCGAACCCACGGCGGACGCTCACCTCGAGATCGCCCGTGGTGAGCCGGCCGCCGTCGTCGGTGACCTGCACGGTCGCGGCGAAGCCCTCGTCTCCCGTCAGCTCGAATCGCGGGTGGGGTGGCAGCCCGCCGTCGTGGTGCGCGATCCGGGTGCGTACGACACCGGGAGCCGGGGACGAGTACGTCACCGTGAGCAGCGCGGCGTTGAGGGTGTCGCCCCGTCCGCGGATCCGGTGGGTGGTGGCGAACACGGTGAGGGTGCCGGCATCCGGGTCGGCGACGATGTCGCGGACCTCGGTGGCGCGCAGCACGGTGTAGCCGTCTGGAAGCTGCCAGTAGCCGTCGGAGAACTTCATGGTGCGAGTGCCTTTCTGAGCAGCAGGACGGCTACTTCACGGCGCCTGCGGTCACGCCGCGGGTGAGTGTGCGCTGGAAGATGAGGAAGAAGATGAGCGTGGGGACGAGCGAGACGAGGGCTCCGGCGTTGAGGGTGGGCACGTCGAGCATCCGGTCGCCCTGCAGCGACGCGAGGGCGATGGGCACCGTCTGCGACTCAGGCGTGGTCAGCATGACCAGCGGGATGAAGAACTCGTTCCAGGTCCAGATGAAGAAGAAGATCATCAGCACCGACAGGGTGGGTCGCACGATCGGGAAGACGACCTTCCACAGGACGGTCCACGAGTTCGCACCGTCCAGCGCTGCGGCCTCGAGCAGGGCGCGTGGAAACGTGCCGAGGACGGACGCCAGCAGGTATGTGCCGAAGGCGGACTGGATGACGGTGAAGATGATGACGATCGACCAGCCGGAATTGTTGAGCCCGACCTTCTGAGCCATCGTGTAGAGCGGGTAGAGCAGGACCTCCTGCGGCAGCATGTTCGCCAGCAGGAAGATCATCACGATCCACATCCGTCCGCGCACCCGGCCGATGCCGATGGCGTAGGCGGTGAGCAGGGACAGTGCCGTGCCGCCGACGGCCACGGCGGCCGACGTCCAGATCGAGTTCCACAGCTTGACGGGGAAGTCGACGGCGTTCCAGAACTTGACGAGGCCGTCGGTGTAGAGCGACGTCGGCAAGGCCAGGGGACCGCCCGAAGAGTACTGCGCGGGGTCCTTGAACGCGTTCATCACCATGAGGACGAACGGCGCAAGCATGAGCACCGCGAAGATGACCGCGCCGGCGAGGATGAACCATCGGAGCGTGCCTCGGTGGTGCCGATCGTTCTTGTGCGTCACGGTCGGGGTGGCGACCGTGCGGGTGAGTGTCGTCGTCATGTCAGACGCCCTCCTCGTCGCGGCGTTCGGAGCGCGCCTGCAGCAGCTGGATGATCAGGGCCACCGCGACGATCACGAGGGTGAGCACCGTCGCGACCGCGGCGCCGTAGCCGACCTTGGACTTGTCGAAGAAGTTGAGGAACGAGTAGTAGGACGGCACCAGGGTCGAGCTCTCGGGGCCTCCGCGGGTCAGCACGTAGATCGGCGCGAACACCTTGAGTGCGGCGATCGTGCAGGTCAAGGTGATGACGAACGTCTCCGGCTTGATCTGCGGGATCGTGATCGCGCGGAACCTCCGGAACCAGCCGGCGCCGTCGAGCTCGGCGGCCTCGTACAGCTCGGGGTCGACGCGCTGCAGCGCCGACATGAAGATCACCGTCGGGTAGCCGATCTGGATCCAGACCAGGACGAGCATGACCGCCGGCAGCGCGAGGTGCGGATCGCCCAGCCAGTTCGGCGGGTTGGTCATGCCGAAGCCGCGGAGGATCTCGTTGAGGGCACCGGTCTCGGCGTTGAAGATCCAGTTCCAGACGATGCCGGCGACCGCGACCGGCAGGATCTGCGGCAGGTAGTACGTGGCTCGCAGGACGCTCGCCGTGCGGGAGCCCACGTTCTTCCCGATGTAGTCGAACAGCACGGCGGCGAGCAGCAGGCCGATCAGCGTCGGCAGCACCACCATCGCGAGGATCATCCACAGCGAGTTCTGGAAGGAGTTCCAGAACGCGCTGTCGTGCAGCAACGACCTGTAGTTGTCCAGGCCGACCCAGATCTGCGGGGCCAGCCCGCCCTTCCACTTGTGCAGCGAGTACCAGAGGTTCAGCCCGAACGGGATGAGGATGACCACGGCGAGCGCCACCGCGCCAGGTATCAGGTAGAGCCAGTAGACGCGCCGCGATCGGCGGCGGTGGGGCGCGACGGTCTGCACCGCCATCGAGATCACCTGCTCGTTCGTCTGGAGTGGGGGAGGGAGCGTGCGGGGTCCCGACAGGGGTCGGAACCCCGCACGCGTCGGGATCACTTACCGGTGATGTCCTTCTTGCCGGACTCGTAGTACGTGCCGAGCGCGGCCAGGGCGTCGGCCGGCGACTTCGACCCGTTGATGATCGTCTGGCCGAACGACACGACCTGGTCGTAGAAGCCGGCGACGGGCCAGTCGGGGTAGAACGAGAGTCCGTCGTCCTTCACGACCTGGTTCCAGTTGTCGGTGAGCAGCTTGACCTGCGGGTCGGTGATCGAGCTGGTGTCCGCAGCGACCGGCAGCCCGCCCTTGTCACCCATCACGGCCTGCGCCTTGGCGCCGAGCGCCGTGTTGATGAACTTCGCGGCGAGGTCCTTGTGGGTCGAGTTGGTCGGGATGACCAGCAGGTTTCCCGACGAGCCCGCGTTGAGCTTGTTCCCCGGGAAGAGCATCTGACCCATGTTGAACTTGACCTCGGTGTTCAACCGGCCGAACCACCACGACCCGGAGACCATGATCGGGTACTTGCCGGCGATGAACGCCGTTCCCATGTCCTCAGCCTTCAGACCCGAGGAGTCCTTGGCCACGTAGCCCTTGGCTACCCAGTCGGCGAAGTCCTGGGTGCCCTGGAGCAGCGGCCCGGAGGTCCACGAGACGTCGTTCTTGAACAGCTGGAAGTTGTCGACGAACGAGCGGTCCGCGTGGGACAGCACGAGCTCGTACCACAGCTGGCTGGCCGGGTACTCGGCGCCCCCGTTGGCGATCGGGGTGATGCCCTTGGCCACGAAGCCGTCCAGCGCGGTCTTCAGCTCGGCCATGGTCGTCGGGACGGCGATCCCGTTCTGCTGGAACATGTCCTTGTTGTAGTAGACCGTGACGTACTCGCCGTAGGTCGGGACGCCGTACCAGTTGCCCGAGCCCATCAGTCCGTTCGCGTCGTACTTCGCGGTGGTCTGCAGCGAGGACGGCAGCGTCGTGTCCCAGCCGTAGGTCTTCGCGTCGGCGGTCAGGTCGGTGAGGAGGCCCTGGGAAGCGAGCTGACCCGCGGTGCCGTTGCCCTTGTTGTACTCCATGATGTCCGGCACGTCCTTGCCGGCCAGGACGATCTTGGCGTTCTTCTGCAGCTGCTCGAACGTCTGGTTCTCGACCTTGATGGTGACGCCGGGGTTGTCGGCCTCGAACTGCGTGATGGCGGTCTGCCAGGACTGGTTCATCGCCGAGTCGGCACCCTCGTAGTGCCAGAAGACGAGGGTCGTCGGGCCGCTGGAGGTGCTGGTGCCGCTGGATCCGCCCGAGGAGCAGGCGGCCAGGGACAGCGCGGTGGCGGCACCGATCAGGCCGATCAGTGCGCGGGTGGGTCTCTTCATCGGGGTTCCTTCCATCGGGCGGCTCATCGGTGAGCCGGTCGGGCGGGGCGAGCGGGGGTCGGGGGGCTGGGGTTCAGTGGCGCGGCGCAGGGCCGGTGGTCTCGCGGACGTGGAGCACGCAGGGAAGGTTCGCGCCGGCGGGGGCGGGGCGGCCGTCGAGCACCTCGAGCAGACCGCGGATGGCCCGAGCGCCCTGCTCCGGGCCAGGCGGTGCCAGGTACGTCAGGGGGCGTTCGTACATCTCGCTGATCTCGTCGGCCACG